>CAYHYP010000059.1:0-4474 GCA_964360925.1 uncultured Gammaproteobacteria bacterium
AATGCGAGTGTTTCAAATAGATGATAATTTTTTATTTACTATTACTTTTTGGTTTGGGAGTATATTCATATTCCCAAATTGATTTAAATTTGACGCTTTTGCAAACCTCGTGGTTTTTAGGATTTAAAAACCAGATGATTCAACTGGGTTATTTTAACCGCCCGCTTTCCACAGGAATTTTTATCCTGATAACATTATTACTATTTATTTTTTACATTTATTTTGTATTCAAAGCAGAAAAAATTTCTTTGAAAAAATTATTAATTGGTTTCTTTGGAATTGGCATATTGGGGCTTTTAAGTTACCCCGCTTTTTCTCATGATATTTTTAACTATATTTTTGATGCCAGAATTGCGGCCTTTCACGGGGCTAATCCATACACTTCTACCGCCTTAATGTACCCTTTGGATACTTGGACGCGGTTTATGAATTGGACACATCGCAGTTATCCATACGGCCCAACTTTTTTGCCAATTTCCATACTGTTTTATTTTTTTGGTTTAAATAAGTTCATCTGGACGTTGGTTCTTTTTAAATCAATGTTAGTCGGCAGTTTTCTGGGAACAGCCTATTTAATCTATAAACTTGCAGGTAAAAAAGCCTTGGCAATTTTTGCTTTTAATCCATTAATTATTTATGAAATGGTTGTCAGTTCTCATCTGGACGGGCTAATGCTTTTCTTTGCGGTTTTAGGGTATTTTTTATATGTTAAAAAGAAAAAGTTTGCCGGAATAATCAGTTGGATTATTTCCGTGGGAATAAAATACGCTACAATTTTTAATTTTCCGGGTTTACCGTTATCCTGGTTAATTATTTTGTCATATGCCGGGGCAATTGTACAAGTTTTCAGTCGGGAACTTTTACCCCATTATTTTCTCGTTCCTTTGGGTTTTGCCGCTCTGCAGCCTGATAATAAAAAACTTTTTTGGTTTGGAGTTATCCTTTCGTTAATTTTATTACTTTTTCGTTACACCACATTTCTCTATACCGGTCAATGGTCAAGGCTTTTAAATTGAGCCAATGTTTGGAACTGAAATTCATATTCGCCAAAACCCTTTGTTTCCCAAAAACCAAGCAAAGTAGTGGGGCTTATCTGAAAACCAATTACTTTATGTCCGTCAATTACACTGTAGCGTAAAAAAGATAATTTTTCAGTAATATTTTCCCATAAAAGTTCTTTTTTAATCAAAAAATCAATATTAATTTTTTTGCTGGCATTTGTTACCTCCCGGCTTAGAAACTCATTTTTATCAATAGAAAAAGAGTCAGCATAAGGAACTACAAAATTATAATCTTTGAAATCCACAATTTTATTATCCTGCATACCCTTACGAAAACCCGAGGTATTTTCCCAGGTTGTAAAACCGTCCGTCACGATCATTTTAGGAGAGAGATTGGGATAATTTTTTATATACCAATCAGTAAATTTAGAAACAGTGACTATTTCCAAATCCATATTTTTAAGAATTTCCAGTTGTTTTATATGTTCATCTTTAAATGTTGAAAGCTCCTGGCCTACTTCCATGCCAACGGTAACTTGGTTAAAAGGATTATTGGGATTTATATAATAGTTTAGGATTTCTTCAAAATAAACGGTGTCTTTTTTATTGTTAATATAGTCATTTGCTTGAAGACTATTTTGAGAACAGGGTACACCGGCACAAAATCCGTCTGTAGGATGACGCTGCGCCCATTGGATTTCAACCAGATTTAATTTGTTGTTTAGACTGCTTGCAGAAGCCAGCGAATTATATTTTTGAGGATAAAACGGAGTTCCCCAAGGTTTCCCCCAATATCTTTGAGCATCGGTATCGTATTGATCGGCAACGGAAATATATCCTGAAACCCCGTACTTATTTACCAGATAATTTAAAGAAAAAGAATCCAAATACCATGCTCCGACAGTTTTGGGATAATATCCAAAAATATCGTTAAAAGTTTTGGCAACAAAATCAATCATTCGCATTCTTTGTAAAAGAGAATAGCCGCTTAAAAATATTTTATCCGGCCGGCTCCAGTGACCACTTCCCAGAATATAAGGGGTTAAAGTGTCGGTAGCCAGTTTTTCACTAACTTCATAAAAAATCCCAAACTCACAATCTTTACACAGTCTTAATTTTTTAACTAAATCTTTGTCTGTAAGAGCATCATATTGAAGTAAAAAGGTGGAGGGAAAACTGGGAACATCTACTTGTTTTAAATCATGACTCGGCCAAAGATCCCGCCCCCGAACAGGATATATTAAAGTCAGAAAATTTCTTTGTTTTTCAAATCCAAATACAGGTATCACGGACAAAAAGGAATATCCACACACACATATAATTAAAAAGAAAAATAAAAGGGCAATTTTTGTTTTCATAAAATCAATAAAATGATAATAAATATTATACCGGTTAACGAAATTAAATCGGCAACCAGTCTTACCGGCGTTTCGCGAAAGATAATTTCACCTTTGGTGGTGATTATCCCGTTGTCATCGTATTGTGGCTCAATTTCCCGGCCATTAACGATTACTTTTACTCCGGGGAAATAAACCGTTTGTCTCTCTGCCGGCCGATTCGTGGGATCAATTTTTACCCATTTTGGCATGTACTCATTTTTAATTGTCGTACTGTCATCGTTGGTTGAATAATAACTGTCTGGATAAAAAGTCCTGGTAACTTGGAGAAAAGGGAGAGAAGAAATAATAGTAATTATCACTAGTAAAATTCCTATTTTTTTCGGGAAACGGCTAGCTAAAACAGCGACACAAAAAACTGTTAAGGATAAAAATCTCCACGGAAATTGAACAAGTTTTGGTAACGGGGTGTATTGCCAGATGGGATAGGAAATGGGTAAGCAAAAGAAAAGTGAAATTAAAACTAAAATTAGCCAAAACTTTTTCATCTGAATAAAAAATATTTACTAAAATCAGCCATTTGTACTGTTGCCGCCCGGGTGAATTGTAAATCATAAAGTGCCGGTAGCCAAAACCAGGCAGATAGAACTAAAGCCATAAAGATAAGTTTAATATTTTTGCTATACAAAAAAATTACCGGTAAAAAAATAAAAGCAATCACGTTATGAGAGGTAATTAATGCTGCAGTGGCAATAGAGGCTAAAGCTATTCTTTTTTTGTCAACAAGATAAAAAATTAACGGCAGAAAAATAAAAGCCACGGATTCACCAAGTGACCCTCGTTTATAGACATCAAAAAGCCGGTACGGCATATAGGAATAAATTATGGCGGCAAAAAATCCGGCATAAAGATACATAAAAAAAGCTCCCAGAATAAAACTTAAAATAAATAAAATCTTTATGCTATCAACAAAACCAAATCCAAAAAGATGAATAATTTCTCCCAAATAAAAAGGTAGAGGGTAAAGAAAATTAGTTACGGGATAACCAAAACCATGATTTAAGGGATAAAGAAATCTAACGGGAAATTGTCCGGAACGCAGTGTTTGGTGGAAAGCAGACAGGCGGATAATCATCCAATTTCCGTCATCGGTTACAAAAAACCCCAGCTGCAATAGCGGCCATATCAGTGGTATGCATAAAATAAATAACAATAAAAACGGAATTATCTTTTTAATCTTAGACATAAAGTTAAAATAATTAACGCAAAAATACTAATTCCCAAACCTACTTTAAAAGAAAGGGGATCGTAAAGAAAAATTACTTTATGGGATCCTGCAGGGACACCCACTGCCCGGAAAGTATAATCTGCAACAAGTATCGGGGTTTCAATTCCATCAATTGTAGCAATCCAACCCGGATAATAATTATCGGAAAGAAATAGAAGCTTCGGGGCATCGGAATTTGTTTCAATCGTGACTTTGTTTGGCGTATATTCAATAATTTTAGCCTCGTTTATTTGACTATTTATTGGTTCAGGAAAAGGTTCCTTTTCAAGCAAAATTGTTTTTGAATCAAAAAGGGGATCGTAAAAAGTTTCAATAGTTTTTTGAGGATTAGTTTCAATTTGGTAGGATCCGGAAAGAAAAACTCGTGGCAAAACTGATTTTCTTTCATAGTATTTCCATTTATTTACCTGTTTTATAAAAGTATATTCATCGGATGGAAACTTTTCATCGTTTGGCCCAAAATCATTTTTAGGATCATCGGTTTTGTCTATTAAATATTTAACACCCAGAATGTCATAAAGTTTTTTGCTTGTTGCGTTGTTTATTTTACTTAAGTAAGCATCATATGCAGGAACGCTCACCGGAAATTTACCGTTAACGGAAGCGGCCAACATTTCTCCGTATTTTCTGATATAAAGCGGATCATAGCCTTCCGGGGCGTAAATACGATAATATGTTGCAAAATTATTATCAATATATGCTCTGTCCGCCCCAAAATACCTATCAAAACCGGTGGATTGTAAAAATTTAAAAACCGGATGATCCGGAAAAACAAATTTGGAAGGAGCAAATGGTTGGTATTTATTAAAGAAATACCCATATTCAAATATTGCCAGAAAAATAACAAA
>CAYHYP010000060.1:0-4340 GCA_964360925.1 uncultured Gammaproteobacteria bacterium
CAAAATGCATATAATCTTTTAATCCGATCCAATCCCCACCCCATTCCCATCCTTTTTCTTTAAAATAAGCAACTAATTCTCCGTCGGCAACTATTGTCCCGGGAATTTTAGGATCGTATTCTGCTCCCAGAGGAATCCGCTCGTTACCACGAATAAGGGGATTTATTGCGGGATTAATGTCAATTGCTCGACCGAACGCATGTGTTGAAAGCTTATTGGTTCCCGCAATTGTTCTATAAATAAAACCAGATGAATTGTTTAAAGAATCAGCTCTTTCTTTCTCAGACATAAATCGTCTGTCAACGAACGGTATAACAGATCTTACCGGAAATTTTATTTTTCTGATTAAATTAAAGGCTTCTTCAATATCTTTCAATAAATCAACATCCATAACTACTTGACCTTGATGTAACTTTTTATCAAAAGAATAATAAAAAACTTCTAAAATTCTTTGCCTAGCTAAAATCTCTTGCGGGGCGGGTAATACCTGTTTTCTTTTTAACACTTCCTCCAAGGATAAATTAGAATCAACAATTACTTCTTCACCTAAAATTTCTTTCATGAACAGATTATACCAGTTCTGATATACTAACGAGAATAACATGGCAGAGACGATTAAGATTATCGGTGGGCATAGACTTTGCGGAGACGTAACTCCGATTGGAAATAAAAATTCCATTGTGGCGGCAATACCGGCAGCAATACTTTCAAAGGAAACTATAATTTACAAAGAAATGCCCGATACCAGTGACATAGCCAAACTTTTTTTAATTATAGAAAAATTGGGCGGAAAAGTTATCAATAACGGTAGCGGAGAATTTAAAATTAATTGTAAAAACCTTCACTCCTACCATGTTGACGAGAAAATCGGCGGACAAGTTCGCGCTTCCTTAAATTTTATCGGTCCATTATTAGCCCGGTTTGGAATTGCCGAAGTTCCCTTGCCGGGTGGTTGCGAATTGGGAGCCCGGTCCATTGAAGCCCACACTAATGCCTTTGAAAAAGCGGGGGTAAAAATAGAAAAAATGGGAAACATGATCCGTTTTATTGCTCCTAAAAAAACACCAGGAAACATTAGGATTTGGCAAATTGAAGCCAGTGTCACCGCTACGGAAAACATTGCTATGTATGCCGCAGGAATAGAAAGTGAAATTGAAATTATTGACGCTGCTTGTGAACCTCATGTTACTGATTTAATAAATCTGTTAATTTCCATGGGGGCTTCTATCAAGGGTACCGGGTCTAATCGTTTGACTATTAAAGGGAAAAGAAATTTAACGGGAACAACCTATATCCCTAAACCGGATTTCGTTGACATTGCCGGTTTTATTGTTGCCGCGGCTATTACCAATGGAAAAATTAAAATTTTAGGGGCCAATATCCCGGATATTATTGACGGAATGATTGATTGGTTTGGGATGTTTAATATAGAGATTAAGAAAGAGGGTAAAGATTTGGTAGTTACCCGCGGAAAAGAAGGATTAATTATTGATGTCAAAAAAACAGGATTTCCATTAGCCGGAATAAACCTTCCCAAGTTTGTCCCACGACCATGGCCGGGTTTTCCGGTAGATATCTTACCTGTGATTGCTACTTTGGCATCTAAATCCAGTGGTAGATTATTACTTCAAAACTGGATGTATGAATCCGGTTTGGATTTTGTCAGAGAACTGGACATTCTGGGAGCGGATATCTTTATGGCGGATCCACAAAGGATTATTATCCACGGACCGGTAACGTTTAAAGGCGGGGAAGTCACCCCTCCACCGGTGATTCAGGCAGTTAAAGCAATTTTTCTGGCGGCTCTGACAGACCCTGCAGAAACCATAATTCACGGCACTGAAAATCTTAAAAGAAGATATCCCAATATTATTGATGTTTATAGGAAACTGGGGGCAGAGATAACAATTCTTTAACTGTTTTTTGATCACTCCAGGGGACTTCTTTGCCGCCAATATTAAGTGATTTTTGGTGACCAACACCGGTAATAATCACCACATCACCTGGTTTTGCCATTTCCAAGGCTTTTTTAATGGCTTCTTTTCTGTCAGAGATTCTATAATAATTATCGTCATGCTGGAGCGACCTTACGTCATTCTGGAGCCCGAAGGGCGATAGAATCTTTTTGGTAGATCCTATCGGTCGCTCTGGCTCCCTCCAGGATGACGAGAAAATTCCAGGATGACGAGGGGGGATTCCTTTTTCAATATCATCAATTATTTTTTCCCGATCTTCAGAATATGTATCCTCATGAGTCAAAATAATGACGTCATCATATTTTGACGCGATTTCTCCCATCAAAGGCCGTTTTGTTTTATCTCTATCTCCTGTGCATCCAAAAACGTGTATCAGTCTTTTACCCAATTTTTTAACCTCCGGCAAAACTTTTTCAAACGCTTGTGGAGTATGAGCAAAATCAACTATTACCATAAAAGGTTTTCTTACTACCACTTCCAATCTTCCGGATGGCGCTTTAAAACTTAAAACCGCTCTTCTTATTGTGTCATCATCAATCCCCATAACTTTTGCCGCCCCAATGGCTGCCAAACAATTTTCCCTATTAAATTCTCCTATTAATTTTGTCTCAAAAGAAAAATCTTTATAGTCCTCCCAACGAACAGTCTGTTTACAACTTTGCAGAAAATCTTCTTTTATTTTTTTGTAATTTTCATACGTTTTGTGATAATCAAGATGCTCGTTATTGGCAATATTGGTCAGCACTCCGATTTCAAAATCTATCCCCCAAACTCGATGCTGATCAATAGCAATGGAAGAAACTTCCAAAACAACATGGGTACAACCGTTATCCAAACATTGTTTCAAAAACTTCTGCAAATACCACCGTCCCGGAGTGGTAGTATGCGCCGAAGATAATGTTGAAAATATTCCGGTTTTATAACCGGCAACCGTCAAAATGTGGTGAATCAAATTTACCGTAGTGGTTTTCCCATCCGTGCCCGTAACTCCGATTATTTTCATTTTTTTTCCCGGAAATCCAAAAACTACCGCTCCCAAAAAAATTTCAAAAAAATGAAATATATTTTTTATCTTTTGCATCATCTATGGCATTATACGATAATATGAAGCCAGATCGCGAATTATGGAAAAAAACACAGGTCCGGCCGTATCGCTTCCCCATTGTCTTACTTCCGGTTCGTTTAATTTAACCATTACTAAAAATCTGGGGTTATCGGCAGGAAAAAAACCGATTACCGAAGCCGTAGTCCCGGTTTCTTGATATTTTCCGCCTATGGATATTTGTGCAGTTCCGCTTTTTGCAGCAATACGATATTTTGTAAGTTCCGAGATACGGTTAAGCGGGTATTGCGTAGCGCTTTCTCTGGCAACCCGAACCAACATTTCTTTGACCGTCGTAGCAGTTGATTGTGAAATCACTCTCTCTCCTTTTTTATAATTCAATTTTATCTCTTTATCCGCTGTTTTAATTTCAGAAACCAAATGAGGAGTTATTAAATATCCGCCGTTTGCCAATGTACTCCAGGCCCTGACCATTTGCATCGCATTAACTCCAATTCCTTGGCCAAAAGCCATATTTGCCTGATCTATCGGATAATATTCATTCAATGCCCGCATTGATCCTTCTTCTTCCTCCTCTAAATCTATCCCGGTTTTTTGCCCAAAACCATAACGCTTCATATACGAATAAAGTGTTGCAAACCCCAACTTTTCTCCTACAAAAACCATCCCCGTATTATCTGAATTTATCAATACTTCCGTCATATTTAAATTTGGATGATATTTGTTATCAAATGTATGAATATAGTAATCACCAATTTTTACCGGACCCTCGCATGTAGAACAATGGGTTTCCGGCACTAATTTATTTTCATTTATCGCCGCCGCCATAACCAATGGCTTTATTATTGACCCGGGTTCATAAAGATCGGATACGACAGGATTTTTATAATATTTGCTTGGATAATAAGAAAAATTCGCCGGATCGTAAGACGGAAAACTGGCCATAGCAACAATTGACCCGTCACTTGGGTCCATAACAATCGCCGATCCGCCCGTTGCTTTCCAAGTGGAAATCCCGTCTTTTAAATATTTTTCTACAAAAATTTGTACTCCACGATCAATTGTCGTAATTAAATCACTGCCGTCTTGTTTTTCCCTACGGGATTCTTTTCCAATGGCAATTGGCCGTCCCAAGGCATCTTTTTCCACCCGAAGTTCTCCGGGTCTTCCGGATAATTCTCTATCATAAAATCCTTCCAATCCAAAATACCCTTTGGGGTTTCCCACTTTATCAAATCCCACAAATCCCAAAAAATGAGCCGAGGAAGAACCTTCGGGATAATCTCTTGCCTCTTCTTCCA
>CAYHYP010000061.1:0-4266 GCA_964360925.1 uncultured Gammaproteobacteria bacterium
AATTGACACTGGAATTGGAGCGAGGGGTCCGATTCTTGGAGCGAATTTTGGCATAAACTTTTTCACCAACAACGTGGCAAATTTTGTTGTCTCTCTGGCTCTTTTTATTCTTTTCACCGCATCTTTAATTTTTCTGATTATTGGTGGGATAAAATGGATAACCAGTGGCGGAGATAAAGAAGGCACGGTGAAAGCCAAAAATACCGTTACCTACGCCATTATTGGCTTGGCTTTAGGTTTACTTTCCTTTGTTTTTGTTAACATTCTGGGAACATTCTTTAATCTAAATCTCGTTGGTCCTTGACGTGAAGTTCATAAAGGCATTATGCTTAGTAGAGAAAACAAAAGGTCGCCTTCGCTTAGGCTTCGACGACCGAAGGGGGTGAAAACATGAGCAAAAAATTAATTAAAATCGCAACAGGAATTACTACCGGAATCTCAACTTTTTATTGGGGTGCATTGCCGGCATTTGCAGTAGTTAATCTTTGTGATCAAACAACTACCACTGGTAATATTTCCGCTCTTTGTACTGGAACTATCGAAGGTTTAATCAAAACAGTCCTTAACACCGCTCTGTTTGTTGCCTTTGTAGCCGCCTTGGTTTATTTAATCTGGGGAGGTATCAATTGGATAATGAGTGGTGGAGACAAAGAAGGAACGTCAAAAGCCAAAGAAAAAGTTACATCCGCCTTGATTGGGCTGGCTGTAGTCTTGGGCTCTTGGGTCTTGATTAACATTATTACAACCTTTTTCTTGGGAACAGGAATTTCTAATTTAGCAACGCCAACTTTGAAACTGAATTAATTTTGGCTGTTACAAAACCCACCCTCGCAGGTGGGTTTTCTGTTGTGTTAGAATAAATTATGAATCCTTGTACAAATGAAGTTACCCAAACTATTAACGGAGTAACCACAACTCTAGTCACTGATGTCCCGTCTATTGCCTGTCTTGAGGGAATAATTACCAACATTATTGGCAAAACGTTTCTGTTTTTAGGAATAGTAACCATCGCTTTTCTTTTTTACGGAGCGGTACTTTATGTTATTTCTCAAGGAGACCCCAAGGGAATTGAAAAAGCTCAAAAAACTATGACCTATGCCATAATTGGCGCCGCAGTGGTTATTGGATCTTTTATTATTGTAGAAATTGTTTTAAAAGCTTTAAATCTTCCGGATTTTCTTACCGGCTTCACCCTTTTCAGCACAATCTTTCAATAAGCATTGACTTCACTCTCTTTTTTTGACATTCTATTATTATCAATGAAAAGACTTGTTGTTTTATTTTTAGTTTTGCTGTTTTTCTTCCTTGCTCCAAAAGCCGCTTTTGCCGTTGATTGTCCTGCTTATCCTGTTATTTCCACCTGCAATCTTAAATTTATTATGCAAACCAATGTTCAAACGTTGGGAGAAATGCTGGTGGGAGAAGGCGGAGCCACCAATGTTTTTACCCACAGTATCAGTTTAATGCTCCAAACTCCCCCTGTTTCCACCAAGGAATATTTGGCTTATGTTTCCAACCGTTTTCATATCCCGGGAACTCCCGTCGCCGCTTATGCCGCTGGTGAAGGAGGAATAGGATTTAACAGCCTCTCACCGGTAGTAAAAATTTGGGTGGTTATGCGCAATCTGGCTTACTTTGTCTTTGCCATCTTCTTTGTTTTGGCAGGAATTATGATTATGATCCGCTCAAAAATTGATCCTAAAACTGCCGCTACTATCCAAAGCGTTCTTCCTAAAATTGTCATTTCTTTACTACTTGTCAGTTTCTCGTACGCCATCGCCGGACTTCTGATTGATTTTATGTATGTAGCATTGGGTTTAGTTTTGACTATTGCCGGCAGTATTGATTTGACTCTTACCGGGTGTACAAAAGATTGTATTGGCCTCTTGGGTCAAAAAATTCTTGCGGGGAATATTTTTACTACTATATTTGAACAAACTACTTGGGACTCCATTGGGAATGCCTCTCAAGGTATCAATATTGCCGTTCAATCATTTTTTGGACAAGGAAATTCTAACAATGCAATAAGCGAAGGACTTTTTGGATTCCTAGGAGGGGCTACCGGTGCCATTGGCTTTTTGATAATTGCCCTGGCTATTGTTTGGGCACTTTTTCAAACATGGTTAAAACTCCTGGCCGCTTATGCCAATATCCTGTTGGGGATCATTTTTTCCCCCATCAGACTGATGTTTGACGCCCTCCCCGGACAAAATCAATTTGACGGTTGGATACGGGAAATGCTTTCAAACTTAATGGCCTTCCCTGCCGTTTTGGCAATGATACTTTTAGGGCAAATTCTGGCCAATACCAATTCAGGAAATACCGGTGCCTATAATGGTTTCGTTCCTCCGTTGATAGGAGACAGTAATCAACAGGCTGTCCAAGCCCTGATTGGGATTGCTATGATCCTGACAATTCCCAAAACCATTGAAATTTTGCAACAAATCCTAAAAGCCCCAAAGAATTCTTGGGGAAATGCTTGGAGTGAAGCTATTAGTGGGGGAACTAAATTAGCAGGGGCAGGGAGAGATGTGGGAACAGCACCATTGAGAATGAAAGTTAATAACGATGCAAGGGATCTCCAGGGAAGACAAGAAGCTTGGCTTAAAAATCCGGCTCCAGCCGGACCAAAACCTCAAGCACAAGGATTATTGAAAAGAGCACAACAAATAGGATATAAACCTACTTAGAACTAAAGGCCGGAGGAAGTTTTTCCTTCGCAGAACTTGCCACACTCCCCGCGTAACCGGCGAACTTACCAATATCTCTCTTTATTCTATCAAATTTCAAACTTGGACAATGTTTGTCCGCCAACAAAGTCAAATCTTGTGGAGTCAATACTCTGGCAAAATTAATTAACCAAAACTCCCAAAGATTTAAATCATCTGATCGAAAGTGATCTTTCATAATAGTGTCTTTGTCAACTGCGGGGTTTCTCTCTATCATCTCTGCCTGACAATGAGTTTTGGAATTAAACCCGGTTCCTTCCTTTTGTTGCCTGTATTCCAAAGCAATATCCACCATTTTGGCAATTAACCGGCTCCTCACGGGATAAACAGAATATAAATGTCCTAATATATTTGGATTTTTGTCTTCCGGATTACGATAGAAAACGGCTGCATCCCCCCATCCTTTTCGAGAATTTAACCATGTTAACCAAAGTTTTGACATATCTGAAGTTTTAGATAATTCAGTATAGTAAGCGTTAATATCTTTAACATGAAACCCGGGTTGTTTTAGATCGGCGGCTCTTAAACGATGGGCTCTGTACCATTCCGGGTTTCGTCCGGCTAATATGTTGTTTGGATTCGTAGGATCAATAACGTGATTTCTTAAAGGATCAAATGATTCGTGTAAAAGATTGGTTATCCCCGAAGAAACAAATTTCTTTTTTGTTTTAGACCAAGCAGATAAAGCTCTGTCCAGAATAGTCCTGTCCACCGCCAATATCCCCCCAAGAACACTTGTTCTTGTCTCCGATTCCGGAGCATTAATTTCGTTGGCTCTTCCGCTTAACCAATAAATATCATTGGCGGCATCCAATACATGTAACTGTTCTACTGAAATTCCAGTCTTTGCAACATTATAACTGCCAGGGTGCGCCCTACCATCAGCATCAAGTTCAACACTATTTTCCAAAGATTCTATCGCGTCAGCACCGGTAATTCCGCTTCCACGAGTAGTTTCCATTGTTTTAACAATGTATTCAAGATGTCTGCTGTTTAATCCTGCTTCAGAAATACATTTTTGAATGGCATCAACATTTTTTCTGGTACTATTTTCATTTTCATTAGACACGGAATCAATTCTTGCTCTGGCACTCAAAGCTGCCCAAACTGATTGGATTTCTTCGCTCATAAATTCTTTCCCCCTACCGGCTCCTGTTTCTTCACTACTCACCAACATTTGAATAGCCCGAAAAAGATTTATCCTACCCCCCATACCCTGTGTGGCAATATTTCTAGTAAACCAATTATCCGGAAGTGTGCCGTCAGGTAATCTGCTTTTAGCCATTGTTTCTCGAACTCCATCGTGGTGTCCAGCAAGATCATTCCAACCAAGTAAACGATCTCTAAACCAAGTTCGTTGAGCATCCGCCGTCGGTAAAGCTTCAAAAGTGGCTAAAAAGGCTGTTTCCGCGCCTGTTTCTGGATGTGAACCAAAATCCGGTGAATTTAATGACATAGTAAGATTATTTTACACCAACTAACCTTTTAGCACAAAGTCCAAATTTTTATTCACAAGTGAATGGGCCAGAACCATCTT
>CAYHYP010000062.1:0-4139 GCA_964360925.1 uncultured Gammaproteobacteria bacterium
AAAACCATGGTTTCCCGCTTGGACAAAATTGCCAAAATGGGGGGAAATTTTGTGGTGGAATTTGACAACGCCAGCCGGTACATTGATTGGATAACTTGTTTACCTTGGGTCAATAAATCACAGGATACTTTAGATATAAATAATGCCCAGCAAGTTTTAAACAAAAACCACTACGGATTAAAACCCGTCAAGGATAAAATTCTGGAATATTTGGCAATTTTAAAATTAAATTCCAAAAGCCGGGCACCTATTTTGGCTCTGGTGGGATTGGTCGGAACAGGAAAAACGACTTTGGCGTATAGTATTGCTGACGCTATGGGCCGGAAATTTGAAAGAGTCCCCTTTGGTGGAATCGGAGACGCTCTTTATCTTCGCGGACAATCCCGGGCTTACCCCGACGCCGAACCCGGAGCTATTATAAAAGCTTTGAGAAGATGTGGTACGAAAAATCCGGTAATCCTTTTGGATGAAATTGACCGTGTGGATGAAAGTGCCAAAAGTACCATTATGGGAGTTTTGGTAGAACTTTTGGACCCGGGTCAAAACAACCGTTATACCGACCATTTTATTGACTTCCCTTTTGATTTGTCCGAAGTTCTTTTTATTGCCACGGCAAATAATACTACCCACATTAGCACCGCTGTTCTTGACCGTTTGGAACCTATTCAAATGCCGTCATATTCAGACGAAGAAAAAATAACCATCGGACGGGATTTTGTTTTACCTAAAACTCTACTTGATGCCAATCTTAAACCCGAAACGGTAATTATTGGAGAAACTATTTGGCCGAAAATTGTAAGACCATTGGGTTTTGACGGAGGAATCCGCACCCTTGAAAGGACTATCAATAATATCGTCAGAAAAACTGCCATGCAAATCGTTTCCGGAAAAGCACAAAAAATAGAAATCACCGACCAAAATTTACAGGAATTTTTAGCATAGTTGAAATTTGTGTCATGCTGAATTCATTTCAGCATCTCTCGCGAATGCTGACATTCGTCAGAGATCCCGAAACAAGTTCGGGATGACAATTATAGATTCTGGACGCGGCCAGAATGACGAAATAAAATGAATAAACAAAAAGGACTCGACGAAGTTGCGAAAGAGATTGAAGCGATCGGGGGAGGGCCACTTAAAGCCCCGGGGATTAACCCTGTCCCCGGTGAAGGGAATCCCGATGCAGATGTCTTTTTTTGTGGTGAGGCTCCCGGATTTAACGAGAATGAACAAAAAAGACCTTTTGTGGGAGTTTCCGGAAAGCTTTTACGAAAGACGATGGTAGAAAACGGTTTCAACGAAGACGAAGTGTTCATTACAAACATTGTTAAATTTAGACCGCCGGAAAACCGTGATCCCACGCCACAGGAAATTGAATTTTTCAAGCCATTTTTAGATAAACAGATTGAGATTATTGATCCAAAAGTAATTGTTACGTTGGGAAGATTTTCTATGTATAAATTTTTGGGGGGGGGAATGGGAATCACCCGGATTCACGGACAACCCCGCTCTATCAATTGGCAAGGAAAAACTGTTACAATATTTCCAATGTTTCATCCGGCTGCGGCTCTTCGCGACCCGAGCACGATGAGAAGTTTTAAAGAAGATTTTGTAAAGTTAAAAACATTGATAAATAAAAATTAGGAATTAGCATAAAAGTCATGCTGGAGCGTAGCGATAGCATCTATCTTAATAGATTCTATCACCCCGCCCGCAGGCGGGGTTCCAGAATGACGATAGATTATGGCATTTTTTCATAATAAAAATATTCAAAATAATGGGGCTCTTCGTATTCTTTCTTTGGGCGGTGTAAACGTCACTAAAAATATGTACGTTTATGAAACCCAAAAAGATATCATCATTGTGGATTGTGGTTTGGGTTTCCCCGACGAAAATATGCCGGGAATTGATTTAATAATTCCCGATATCACATATTTGCGTGACAGAATGGGAAAAATTAGGGCAATGTTTTTAACCCACGGACACGAAGATCATCGCGGCTCTTTGCCCTATATCCTTCCGGAACTTCCAAAAATTCCCATTTATTCAACCAAACTAACTATTGGTTTGGCAAAAGCAAAATGTGACGAAAGCGGAATTATTGCCGATTTCCGCGAAATAAATTATGCTGAAACTATTACTCACGGCGACTTTTCTGTTAATTTTGTCCACGTTACCCACTCCATACCTGATGCAGCTAACTTGATTATCCGTACTCCGGCGGGAATTGTTTACCACGGTCCTGATTTTAAATTTGACTGGACTCCTGTTGACGGCTTCCCTACTGATGTTCAAAAAATTGCCAAGATAAGTGATGAGGGAGTTTCTCTTCTTTTGTCCGATTGTGTCCGTGTTGAAAAACAAGGGTATACCCCCTCGGAGCAAAAAATTGAGGAAACTTTCGAACAACAATCCCAAAAATGCCATGGCAAACTTATTATCACCACCACCTCATCAAATATTTCCCGGATTCAACAAGCCGTAAATGTAGCCGTCCGTCATAACCGAAAAATAGTTTTTGCCGGCAGAAGTATTGAACAAAACGCAGAAGTGGCAGTTAGATTGGGCTATTTAAATTTGCCCAAAGGTGGAGTTATAAAAATTGAAGAAGTTGCCCGTTACAATTCAAATCAAATAATGGTTTTGGCTACCGGATCACAAGGTCAAGATAATGCCGCCCTATCTAAAATCGCCAACGGAGAACATAAAATCAGGATTAAAGACGGTGATTTTGTAATTTTTTCCCAAGACCCCATTCCCGGAAGTGAAGGAGCTATAGATGAATTAATAAATACCCTTATTAAAGCCGGGGCAGAAGTTCTTTATTCCACAATTTTGGACGATGCCCACGTTTCCGGCCACGAAGCCGCCGACGGATTGAAACTTATGTTGGCTTTAACCAAACCGAAATTTGTTTGGCCAATTGGGGGGTCCCCTCGCCACTTAAAGCAATATGCCAAATTGGCAATGAGTATGGGTTATAAACCGGAACAAATTTTAATTCCCAACGAAGGACAAGTTATTAAACTGGAAAACGGTAAAGTGACAATTGAAGGGAATTTTGAAATAAAAAATATTTTAATAGACGGATTGGGAATTGGAGATGTTGGAAATGTAGTATTGCGGGACAGACTGATGATGTCTGCCGACGGTATAGTTATGGTAGTTATCCCCGTAGAAAGAGCTTCCGGAAACATTACCGGAGAAATTGATATCGTTTCCCGCGGATTTGTGTACATGAAAGAATCGGACAAACTTATTAATGAAGCGAAACAAGTAATTATTGACTCTTTAACCGGAGGACAAGTTAATATGTCAGATTTTAGATTTGTCAGACGCCGCATTACGGATTCTCTGGAAAAATTCCTTTTCCAAGCCACCCACCGCCGCCCCCTAATTCTGCCTGTGATTGTGGAAGTATAAATTTCCCCGTCATTCTGGAGCGAAGCGATAGAATCTTTCTTGTAAAGGATTACATCACAGTAATAAGCGGCCGCTGAACATCGTGATGTTGTTTAGTTAAAGCGTCATTTTGGGTGACTCCAGAATCTCTTTTTGTCATTGCGAGCGTACGCGAAACAATCTTCCTGCGTGTCATTCCGGACTTGATCCGGAATCTATCCGCCAAGAGTATTTTTTAACACGAAACTCGTGTACTATTAGAGAATGGACAGCAAAGTCAGTTTAGCAATTTTTTTAGGACTGGTGTTCTTCGGGGGAGCTTTTGAACTTGTCATGTCGAAATTTCTTCTCAAAAAATATCACCGTTTTAGTATCGTAAAGTATCTTTACTTACTCTTATTTCCTCTTGCCGCAACTATAATACTAATCAATCTTCACGGCGTTTCTCTACTAAAAGTGTTCGTAATTTTTGCAATCGTAGGCACTCTTTTGGAATGGTTGTTGGGTTTTGGGTACCACAAAATTGTAGGTCAAAGATTGTGGATATATCATAGATTAACAATAACAGGTTATACCAGCTTATTATCAACTCCTATTTGGGGAATGGCGGGAATTATGTTTTGGCTTTTAGTTCAATCGTTGGGTCAATAATATTTTTAAAAAGAAGATTGCTTCGTCACTACGTTCCTCGCAATTGTAGATGTTACATAATTCGTTGACAGATTTTTAGGTAAAATCTG
>CAYHYP010000063.1:0-4138 GCA_964360925.1 uncultured Gammaproteobacteria bacterium
GAGATGAGGGGGGTGAGCCCCTGTGTGAAAAAATAACTTTTAAACTTCTACAAGCGTAGTCAATTCTTATTCTTGCAACAACCGATCAAATTGACAAGAAAGTTGTTACGTGATTGTTCATCTTAAAACTATGAAGAAAATCAAACTTCACAATTAGCATTCCGGCTTTGTTTATGCCCAGAAATCCTCACCGGTAAAAGAATTAGAGGACAGCATTACGCGTAATTTTCAACAAAAAGTTGTGGTCGCGCGTAAGCAAATGCAAAATCTTCTTTAGCATTTAAGTTTTGAAACCATCTTTTACGAAGTAGATTTCTTCTTCGGCTTGCAGTTTTCAAAGTGCTTTTTCGTCAATTCGTACATCCCCATGACGAAATTTACAATTAACAATTTACAATTTTCAATTTTTGTTTCTTAAATCATTTTCAATATCTCTTTGCATGTCTTTTTTCTTTATTGCTTCTCTTTTATCCCACTTTTTTTTGCCTTTCCCAATACCCACTTCCAACTTGAAAATGTTCCCCTTATTATACATGGCTATAGGCACCAAAGTCAAACCATTTGTGTTAACACGGCTAGCTAAACTAATAATCTCTTTTTTGTGCATCAATAGCTTTCTGGAACGGAGAGGAGAAATTTTATCCGCCGAATGTTGGTATGGATGAATATGGACGTTTACCAAAAACATTTCTCCGTTTCTGATATGAACAAAAGATTCATTAAGAGAAACTTGCCCTTCTCTCACAGATTTTACTTCCGATCCAAGCAAATCAATCCCCACCTCAAATTTCTCAAGGATTTCATAGTTAAAACGGGCTGTCCGGTTTTCAATACGCATGAGCACATTATCCCTAATTTCCTCTCGCAATACAAATCGCATAAACTTTGGAAGCTCCGGCTTTTTTTAGAACTTTGGCACACTCGGACAAAGTAGCACCGGTAGTAGCCACATCGTCAACAAGACAATAGCGTTTAGCGGTTAGCGGATAGCGGTTAGAAAGAGCGAAGGCGTTTTTAACGTTTTCTTTTCTTTCCTCAAGTTTTAAATCAAATTGTGGTTTTGTATCCCTAGTTCTTTCAAGACAATCAAGAATAGGAAATTTTAAGTATCTTGCTAATTTTTCCGCTTGATTAAAACCACGTTTTTGAAAACGCTCTTTTGATAAAGGAACCGGGACTAAAAAATCAAAATAAAAATTTAATTTTGGGAACATTCCGGATATTTCTGAAAAAATCGCATATTTTCCCCGGTATTTTACTTCTCTAATTGCTTTTCTTATTATCCCGTCATAGTGAGCCAGTACAAAAATCCCATCCAAATTTTCTGGGCAATGATATTTTGGAGAAATATTTTCAGAATAAAAACGGATTGTTTTAATACAATTTTGGCAAAAATATTTCCCCACTTTCCCACAACCTACACAAAACCTGGGAAAAATTAAATCCAGAAGAAAATCAATGCTCACTACGTTATAATATCAATCAACTGGAGGAGTCGCATAGTGGTCCATTGCGAAAGGTTGCTAACCTTTTGAGCCGCAAGGCTCGCGTGAGTTCAAATCTCACCTCCTCCGCCTAATACACATTCTCATAATGTGTTAAACGTAAAACTTCGTCTGTTGGGGATAATACAATTGCCACTACGTCAATTCTACAAGGGAGGTCGTTTCTGTTCATATATAAATTCGCCATGTTGCGGATTTTCCATAATTTTTTGGTGTTAATCATTTCTTCGGGACTTCCAAATTCCTCTCCTTTTTTTGTTTTTACTTCCACAAAAACCAGGATATCTTGCCCTGAGCTTGCCGAACGGGTTTTATCTTTGGCAATAATATCAATTTCTCCAAATTTATTGGAAAAATTTCTTTCTAAAATCTGATAATCTTTTTTCTTTAACGCTTCCGTTGCTAGATCTTCACCAATAAAACCGGTTTGTTTGTTAAATGATTTCATAATAAATACACGTCATTCTGGAGCGAACGAAGTGAAGCGATAGAATCTTTTTGAAAGATCCTATCGGTCGTTTCACTCCCTCCAGGATGACGCAGGTTATACCATTTGTCTGTACTGTAACGCTTCTGCCATATGCGGAACTAAAATTTTCTCCGAATCTTCCAGATCTGCAATCGTCCGGGCAACTTTTATCAAACGGAAATAACTTCGGGCGGAAAAATCAAATTTATCCGCGGCAAGTTTTAAAATATTTTCCGCTTCCGGAGTTAAAAACCCGTAATTTTTAACATCTTTATTGTGCATTTGAGAATTTGTATAAAGACCTTTTTCTTTAAATCTTTTCTCTTGAATCCTTCGTGCACTCAGGACCATTTCTTTGGCTTCTTTGGTAGATATTTTATTGACATCTTTATTTTCTGTACAGACAGCCAATTTGGCTGTCTCTACAACTGACACCGATACAAACAAATCCACTCTATCCAAAATCGGGCCGGAAATGCGATGTTTATATTTGGCAATTTGTTTATCCGTACATTTACACTCCTTACGCGGATGTCCCAAGTAACCACAGGGGCAAGGATTTATGGCGGCAATTAATGTAAAACTGGCGGGATATTGCACGTGTCCGGCTACCCTGACAATTTCCACCGTTCCGTCTTCCATTGGCTGACGCAAACTTTCCAAAACCCCACGGGGAAACTCCGGCATTTCGTCCAAAAATAAAACTCCCAGATGGGCCAAGCTTACTTCTCCGGGAAGCGGGTTACTTCCTCCGCCAATAAATCCGGCCGCGGAAACACCGTGATGCGGCGCTCTAAAAGGTCTTTGGGTTATCAAGGCTTGTCCCGGATTTAACATTCCGGAAACAGAATAAACACGGGTGACTTCTAAGGCCTCGGGTGCTGAAAGTGGCGGCAAAATTCCTGGAAGAGCCCTTGCCAACATGGTTTTTCCCGTTCCCGGCGGACCCCACATCAACAAATTGTGTCCTCCGGCAGCGGCAATAATCAAAGCTCTTTTTGCCTGTTCTTGTCCCGCAATTTCGTTCATATCAAATTCCGCCCAAACCATTTCAATTTCTTCTTCCAGTTTTCGCCGCTTTAACGGAGTAATTAATTTTACCCCCAAAAGATGTTCCACCAATTGTGTCAGATTTTTGACGGGATAAACATTAACTCCTTCCACCACTGAAGCTTCATTGGCCGACGCCTCCGGAACAAAGATACTTCCTTTTATTTTTTGAGCAAATAAACCTAACAATAAAATCCCCCTTGTAGGACGCAGTGTTCCGTCCAAAGATAATTCTCCATAAAAAAAGTTTTTATTTAAATCAAAATTTTCCGGTAAGATTAATTGTTGAGAAGCTAAAAGAACTCCCAGGGCAATCGGCAAATCATACGCCGCTCCGTCTTTTGGCAAATCAGCCGGAGCTAAATTTACGGTGATTTTTTTGGGAGGGAAATCCAGTTTGGAATTTACAATCGCCGTCTTTACTCTTTCTCTGGCTTCTTCCACCGCTTTGCTTGCCAAGCCAACAATGGTAAAACCAGGAAATCCTGCCGAGGCCACATCTACTTCCACATCCACCGGCACCGTCTCCAATCCCACATTCGCAATTGATCGTATCTTAGTCAGCATTTTCTTCTATATAGTATTTTCCTCCTCTTTCCATAACTTTACCAGATAACAATAAAATGGAAAGTTCGGCACCAATTTCTACAACACTTCTCCCCACTTTTCTGGCTAGTTCATCCGTTGATAATGATTCATTTTCCAAAACACTTAAAATAGGATTGTCTGTTATTAATTTTTGCTGTTGGTTTTTACCAATCCACATCCGGGCTTTTCCTTCGGCAATTAAATTATTTGTTCCCGCTGAAGTCTTGGAAGTTATTGGCCCGGGAACTGCCCAAACCTTCCTTTTCAATTTTATTGCCATATTGGCGGTAATTAATGACCCGCTTTTTTCCGCCGCCTCAATCACAAAAACTTCTTTTGCCAAAGCCGCCACAATCCTATTTCTGGATGGAAAAGTCCAAAGCGCTCCTTCCTGTGTCTCCCATTCGGAAATCAAAAGCCCCCCGGAATTTATTATTTGTTCTGCCAATTTTTTATCATAATCAAAAAGTTTTTTATCAATTCCCCAACCCAAAACGGCAATTGTTTTTCCGCCGTTATCAACACA
>CAYHYP010000064.1:0-4071 GCA_964360925.1 uncultured Gammaproteobacteria bacterium
CCCAAAAAATGAGCCGAGGAAGAACCTTCGGGATAATCTCTTGCCTCTTCTTCCATAAAACCCAGTCCCGGAATATTTAAATCCTCAATTTTTTTCTTTATCGTGGAATCTAAAAAATGGCTTAAATTTGCCCACACGGCATTGGGGGCATTGATTTTGGAAAAAATAATTTCTTCCAGTTCTTTTTTTGTTTTTAAGAGAGAACTGTCACTGGCAATTAAAGGAATTTCGGGAGCCAAAATTTCAGAAATTTTCTCGGCTACTAATTTTTTGTCTGCAGGTAATTTTGGTAAGGAAGCATAAAATAAATAGGCATTTTTGTCTGACGCCAGGGAAAATCCGTCGTTGGTTTTGATTTCTCCGCGCTTAGCCGGAATAGAAAGAGTATAAAAATGCTGTGATTCCGCAGCCGCTGAAAGACTGCTGAAAGACACAATTTGCCAAAAAGCCATTTTAAAAACCACCAAAATAAACCCGATCAGAAAAATAAATACCAAAGCCCTAACTTTTGTAGAAAAATTCATTGAATGATCCCATATGCCATTTGAGGTGTGGGAGTCATAACAGCAAAATGAGAATTAATAGAAAATCCATTAGCAACTGCTTGTTGTTCAATGACAACCGTAGATTCAAAAAGGCGGACATTTTGTGCCAAATCCTGATTTTGAGCCTCCAAAATTGTAATTTGTGCGTCCATTTTTATTAGTTTATCGGAAGATTCCACCAATCTGTTTGCCACAAAAATCCGGCCGGCCGAAAGCGTAAAAACCAAAAACAACAAAACACTAATTACAATCCCCGATATTTTACTATGATAATTTGATTGTTCCTGTTCCAGTCTTTTCATATTTTTTGTTTAATTCTTAATTTTCCACTTCGTGCTCTGGGATTTTTTTCTATTTCTTCTTTTGTCGGTTTGATTAATTTGCTATCCTTCATAAAATTTTTAACTATTCTGTCCTCCAGTGAATGAAAACTGATAACTGCCAGCTTTCCTCCGGGTTTTAATAATTCCATCGCCTGCGGCAAAACGGCTTCTAAACTGGCCAACTCGTCGTTTACCGCAATACGCAAGGATTGAAAAACCCGTGTCGCCGGATGAGTTCTGTCGTATTTTCCTTTACGGCTAACTTTCAGAATTATTTCTGCCAGCTGATTTGTTGTTACTATCGGCCTACCTTCTACAATTGCTTTTGCTATTCTTCGGCTATCTCTTTCCTCGCCAAATTTCCAAAAAAGATTCGCCAATTCTTTTTCTCCTCCGGCATTTATCAAATCGGCCGCCGTCACCGTTTGCCCTTCGGGATCCATCCGCATATCAAGTGCAGCATCTTTATTAAAACTAAACCCCCGGTAATCTGTTTCCAGTTGATGGCTGGAAACGCCCAAATCCAACAAGATGCCACTAACTTGGCTAAATCCCGCCTCATCCGCTATTTCTTTTAAATGTGCAAAGTTTCCATGAACCGGTGCTTTCGCCTCTAAATCCTGATCAATCCCTAAAACTATTCCTCCGGCTTTCTCAATTCCTCTAAAATGCCCGCCGCCGCCATACGTACAATCTATATACTTTTCCCCCGGCTTAACTTTTAGACTTTCCAGAACTTCGTCAAGAAGTACCGGAATGTGATAAATTTGTCCACTCATCTTTGTCCCAAATTTCAAAATGATCTCCGGCTCCTATTACCGCTATTTTTTCTTTAATCCCGGCATATTTACGCAATATTTCGGGAATTACAAATCTACCTTGATCATCCAAATCAACTTCCACGGCTTGTGCATACATTTGTCTTCTTACGTTTCTGCCTTCTAAAGTTGACAACGGCTTTACCAATTCCATCTCTCCCAACTTTTGCCACTGGGTCAAAGAAAAACCAAAAATACATTTATCAAAACCTGTAGTAATTACTGCCCGGTCACTTCCCAAAGCACTACGAAGTTTTACGGGTAAGGCAACTTGTCCTGTGGAAGCTAACGATGGTGAAAATGTACCTAAAAACATCTGTTTATCACTAGTTATATCTAGTTTGACTCTTTTTTTCACGCGTGTCAAGAGGTAGAGGAAGTGAAAATAATATTGTGTCATGCTGAACTTGTTTCAGCATCTCCGGCGAATGCCGGAATAAATATTCAAACAAGTTGAGAGATCCCGAAACAAGTTCGGGATGACAGGTTAGAGATTAATTGTCCCCGTCCAGACCGAAGTATCCCCTGAAGTTGTCGTGAAATTCAATTCGACCTCGACTGAAGTTACTCCATCATGACGGACACAGGATTTTGTGGAGCACGTGCCAAGATCAATCGTCTTTGAAAAAGTGGTTGCCCCGTTAATTTTGAGCGGCGTGGTAGAAAGAGCTCCCTGGGTCCCTTTGTTTGAAGTTTGGTATTGAACTACATAGCTTAAAGCTGAAACCATATCTTTTGGCATTCCGTCAATATAAATTGTCACGTTAGCCAGTCCGTTACCACTAACCCCCTTTTTTGCCACCACTTTCAATTTTTGAACCCAATCCGGCTGGGTGGACAAATCCACCTTTTTAATCATTGACTCTTTTGCAGGAATTTCAACGGGTTTAATCTGGGATTTTTGCCACACAAAAAAACCGCCTAAAGATACCAGAAGAAAAAATACTACACCGATAGCCGCTCTTTTATCCATGTTTCCAGTTTATCCATATTTATCCTCTCTTGTAAAGAGGTATCTCTGTCCCTGATGGTAACCGTGTCATCTTCCAAGGTCTGATAGTCAATCGTCACACACCACGGTGTACCAATTTCATCTTGTGCCAAATACCTTTTCCCAATATTCCCCCTATCATCCCAATTAATTCTTAAATCCGTTTTTCTCAAATTCTTATATATCTCTCGTGCCTTATCTACCAATTCCGGTTTATTTTTTACAAGTGGAAAAACTGCAACCTGATAAGGAGCAATTATCGGATTAAGTTTTAAAAATATTCTATTATTTTCCTCTGTGTAAGCGTCAATAAGTAAAAATAAGAATGTTCTGTCTACCCCCCCGGATGTTTCCACAATATGAGGTAAATATCTTTCATTAGTATCAGGATCAATATAAGTTAAATCTTGCCCGGAAAATTTTGAATGAACGGTTAAATCGTAATCACTTCGCCAATGAATCCCCTCCATTTCTTTATTTCCAAACGGCGAAGCTTTATATTCTATGTCAAAGGCTTTTTTGGCATAAAAAACAAGTTTTTCGTGTTGATAAAATCCCAAATTATCAGGATGTGTAAATAAATTTTTGTAGAATTTCATTCTTTCTTCTTTCCAAAATTCAAACCACTTATCCATATCATCTGGACGAACAAACCATTGAAGATCCCATTGCTCAAATTCTCTTTGACGGTACAAAAAATTACCCGGAGTAATTTCATTTCTAAAAGCTTTTCCAATTTGACAGATACCAAAAGGAATTTTTATTCTTGTGGAAGATACCACATTTTTAAAATCCAGATATATTGTTTGGCAGGCTTCACCACGAAGATAAGCATCGGTTCTGTCTTCTTCAACCACACCGATACTCGTCGGTACTAATATATTATAGTTCCTGGGCTCTGTAAGTTCTCCGTCACATTCTGGACATTTTTTGGAATTTAAATCATCGGCTTTAAATCTTTTGTGACAATTTTTACACTCGGCCATTGGATCAACAAAATTTTTTATGTGACCGGAAGCCTCCCAAACTTTTGGATGGGTAATTATCGCTCCGTCAATTCCCACAATATCCTCGTGTTCTACGGTCATCCAACGCCACCAATGCCTCTTTAGGGCGTTTTTCATTTCTACTCCAAGTGGACCATAGTCCCAAAAACCCTGAAATCC
Source organism: uncultured Gammaproteobacteria bacterium (assembly GCA_964360925.1). Classification (GTDB taxonomy): domain Bacteria; phylum Patescibacteriota; class Microgenomatia; order JAMCZE01; family JAMCZE01; genus CAYHYP01. The sequence continues at coordinate 3,844 of CAYHYP010000064.1, forward strand.
ACCATAAATTTCACTCCCGGGGAAAATGAATCCCCGTCTTTTACACAGAGCTACAATCTTTTGCATTAGGTCTTCGGTCATATTTTATGGATGTTCTTCTACATCTTCAATATACCAGATATTGTCAAATATTATATGCACACACCAGGTATATGCACACACCAGGTGTGTGTCGAGTGGACACATAAGGAAATATATTCTAATATATACTATGCCTTATAGAAAATC
>CAYHYP010000065.1:0-4056 GCA_964360925.1 uncultured Gammaproteobacteria bacterium
AAATCCAAAATCGTCAAAAAAGCATTTGAGCTTTTCGCCGAAGGCGAAAGCTCTTTTGCCGATCTTGCCCGTTTCTTCCAAAGATTCGGCATAACCAGAAACAGCGGGAAAATGCTTCATCTTGATACGGTCAAAAGAATTTTGAGCAATAAATTTTACATTGGCATTATCAACTTCAGCGGTGAAACCTACGAAGGGGCACATAAACTATTTATTCCACCGGAACTTTTTGGGAAAGTCCAGAAAATTATTGAAGCACGGGAACACCCAAAAAACAAAAAACACAATTTTACTTTTCTGGGACTCGCAAAATGCGTTGAATGTGGCTGTGCGATCACTGCCGAAGTCAAACACAAATGTTATCCATCGACCCGAGGAAATGTTGATTATATTTACTACCGCTGCACTAAAAAGAAAACTGACTGCTCGCAAAACTATCTGCGGGAGGAACTTTTAGAGCAACAATTGCGGGCAATTGTTGCTAAATCTGCTTTGCCCGCATCATGGGCTAAATTGTGGTTCGAAAGACTGAATAAAGAAGAAATAGAAGAAAAAGGAAATAGTGAAAGCCAAATCACGAAACTTTCCTCTGAAGTTCAAGAAATTGACCAGAAACTTGATCGGTTACTTGAAGGCTATCTTAACCAAATCGTTGATCCCCAAATTTATCAACAAAAGAAAAACGAATTAGTAGAACTGAAAATAAAGTTGAAAGAGAAAATAGCTGGAATTTCCAAAAACGGTAGTGAATGGTTCGGACTAATGAGAGAATTTATAGAAACGGCGGCCAGAGCCGCCCAAATCGCGCGCGCGAAAAATAATGGCGAAGAATTATCATTCTTCGCTAAAAAAGTCGGCTCGGACTACTCCTTAAATAATCGGCGTCTTTTTTGCGTATATAAAAAGGGCTTTGCAGCGCTCGCCGCGGGGGCGCCCTACGTTCCTCAGGGTAAAGGCGCGGCGAGCGCCATTCCCGACTCGCCGAAAAATCCACTACTGTGCACCCGGATGGAATCGAACCATCTAGCTCTTCAATGTCAATGAAGCATTCTACCAGTGAACTACGAGTGCTCGTCTTGACAGTATTATATTCGCTTGCGAATAAATTTGCCAGCTCATTAATTTTGACAAATTATAACTTTGATACTAAACTATCGCAAGACAATGCCAAAACAAAGATTAAATGAAAAACAATCTGATAAATTGGCAGGTTTTGTGTTGGACGTTACAAAAGGAGTTTTATTGGGAGGATTTGCAATTACAATAACTGCACCCTTTTTAGGAAAAGTTTTTGTTATAATCTTTGTAGCTGTTTTTTCAACAATACTTGTTAAGTTTTCTCTGGACTTGTTAAACTGACGTTATGATTGATAATACGGGTGTTTTATTTTTTATAGTTTTTGCAGCAACAATAACTTTTGTGTTGGGTCTGATTACTTATTTTGTAACGAAACCAAAAAAACATGGACATTAATTCAATTTTATTAATTATTTCCATAGTTTTAACCGCAGCCGCAGGCTATATTGCCTTTGTTGCAATTCCAAATAAAAAATAATTTTTGCTAAATATGGACAATGATAACGATCACAAAAAATTAGGCAAGGAACTTGATCTTTTTACTTTCTCTGATACCGTCGGAAAAGGGTTACCTCTTTGGTCTCCAAAAGGAGCAACTATCAGACGCGAATTGGAAAGATGGGTTGTTGATGAAGAAATTAAAGACGGATACCAACACGTATACACTCCGGATATTGCCAAACTTGATCTCTACATAAAATCCGGGCACTATCCTTACTATAAAGAATCAATGTATGCCCCAATTGAAATTGAGGATGAAAAATACATGCTTCGTCCCATGACTTGCCCTCATCATTTTGAATTATATTTGTCCCGCCCCCACAGCTACAAAGAACTTCCCCTGCGCATTGCAGAACTGGCAAAACTTTACCGTTTTGAACAATCCGGCGAACTCATGGGACTTCAACGCGTTCGCTCTTTTTGTTTGGCTGATGCCCATATTATTGCCCGGGAGAATCAGGCTGAGTCGGAAATTAATCGGGTTTTGGATTTAATTGATCGCCTGTCTAAAACTTTAGGTCTTAAATATGGAAAAGAAAAAGCCCCCGGAAACTACTTTTACCGCTTATCTTTAGGGGATAGAGAAAACAAAGAAAAATTTTATAAAGACGATCTTGCTTGGGATAAGGCCGAAAATATTTTGCGTAAAGTTCTAAAAGATCGAAAGATTGAATTCGTTGAAGCCCCTGGAGAAGCGGCTTTTTATGGACCCAAAATTGATATCCAAATGTTCAACGCCAATGGTAAAGAAGATACTGCTTTTACTGTGCAATATGATTTTGTGATGCCAAAACGATTTAATTTGAATTATATTAACGAAGAAGGCAAAGAAGAACAATCAATAGTTATTCACAGATCTTCGGTGGGAGCAATAGAAAGAGTCATTGCATTTCTTATAGAATTTTACGCCGGAGCTTTTCCCACATGGTTAGCGCCGGTGCAAGTGATTGTTTTACCAATTGCTGACCGCCATCTTGAATACGCCAAAGAAGTTAACCTTAATTTAACTAGTGCGGAAATAAGGTCAGAGGTAGATAGTAGGTCGGAAAAATTGGGGGCAAAGATAAGAGATGCCCAGATGCAAAAAATTCCGTATATGTTGATCCTGGGTGACAAAGAAATAGAAACCAATATGATTAGTGAACGAGGTCGATCGGGCAAAGATTACGGACAACAACCATTGCAAGAATTTATAAAAAACATTAAAATAGAAATCGAGAATAAGACTTTAAGTTAGTGTCATGCTGAACTTGTTTCAGCATCCCTCGCGAATGCGAGAATATTCTCAAACAAGTTGAGAGATCCCGAAACGAGTTCGGGATGACAAAATAGAAAAATTTGCAAAAACAATATAAAGTAAACAGTTCAATAAATGTTCCCCAAGTCCGTCTGATAGGCGAGGACGGAAAACAAGTGGGGATAGTAAACAAAGATGAAGCGTTGGATTTTGCTTTGGGCCAAGGAGCGGATCTGGTTTTAATTGGAGAGACAGCCCAACCACCCGTGGCTAAAGTTATTGATTTTAAAAAATTTCTTTATCAGGAGCAAAAAAAGGCCGCCGAAGCCAGAAAGGGAGAGAAGGGCGGAACGAAAGAAATCCGGGTTGGCAGCCCATTTGCCGCCCAGGGTGATATAAATACCAGAATTAAACGAATCAGAGAATTTTTAGCTGATGGCTTTAATGTCAAAGTCGTGATAAAATTTGCAGGCAGACAAATGGCTCATCCGGAATTTGGTCACAAAATATTTAATCAAATGAAGGATTCGCTGGCAGACGTAGCAAAAATTGAAAGAGAAGCCAAATTTGAAGGTAAATTTTTGGTAATTACTTTTAGCAAAAAATGACTATGAAAAATAAAATGAAAATATCAAAAACGGTAAGAGACCGGTTTAAAATTACAGGCACCGGAAAAATTATGCGGTCAAAAATCGGTTTTCGCCATAATATTTCCAAAAAATCACGGGCAAATGTCAGACGGGGAAATGTTCCCATAGAAATCACCGGAAAAATGAAAATCAAACTCAAAAAGTTATTAGGAATATAGGATGCGCAAATTTTTAATAAATTTCAGGAAAAGTGCCAGTGACCGGGCAGGAGAGTTTACCGCCAGAGCTCATAATCACTACTTGAGATTTAGGCCGATAGTTGATAAAATAATAAAATATGGCAAGAATCAAAAGGGGTTTAGCTTCCCACGCAAAGCATAAGAAACTTCTAAAGTCTGCAAAAGGCTATTGGATGTCGCGTCACAAACTGGTACGAAAAGCGACTGAAGCCGTTCTTCATGCCGGGCAATATGCTTTTGCCGGAAGAAAAGACCGTAAAAGTGTCAATCGCAAAGATTGGATTTTGCATATAAACGAAGCTCTGCGCGCGAAAGGTTTGACATACAGTTTTTTCATAAACAAACTTAAACTTGCCAATATTCAACTTGACAGAAAAATCCTGGCAACTCTAGCCACCGAACAACCTGAAA
>CAYHYP010000066.1:0-3953 GCA_964360925.1 uncultured Gammaproteobacteria bacterium
CCCTCTTGACACCGGTTAGCACTCGTGATAGATTAGTGCCAATGTCACTTACACAAAGACAAACCAGTATTTTGAAACACATTGTTGAAGAATATATTGACACCGCAAAACCGGTCGGTTCAGAAACATTGGACAACAAATATAATCTGGGAGTTTCTCCGGCTACTTTGCGAAACGAAATGTCAGCGCTCACCGAAAGTGGCTTTCTAAAACAGGTTCATACCAGCGCCGGGCGCACCCCAACCCCCCTGGCTTTACGTTATTACGTTACCAATATCATGGAACCTAAAAATCTCTCGGTCACCGATGAAGTAAAAATCAAAGAAAAAGTTTGGGATCACCGGGGACAATTTGAAAGAACAATGCGTGATGCCACCGCTGATTTGGCTCAAAGAAGTAAAAGTTTAGCTATAGCCAGTGACGATCAAGGTGATATTTTCTATGCCGGAGCGGCAAATCTTCTGGACATGGAAGAATTTTTTGATGTGGAATTAATGCAAAAAGTTTTGATGCTTTTAGATCATTTTGAATATTTAAATCAAATTTTTGACAGGGCAGGAAGTGATGTCAGCACTCATGTATTGGTTGGCGATGATCTGGGCATTGATTATCTCAATCCATGTGCGGTAATATTTCACAGATTCGGATCGGTCGGGAAACGCCATGGGGTAATTGGAGTTTTTGGCCCATACAGGCTTAATTATCAAAGACTTATTCCCACCGTACAATATTTTGGAAATATGATTGATGAAATGAGTTGTAATTGGTAAGCTTATTATGAAAGACAATAAAAAAAATCAAGACGATATTGATATTAAAGAAGAGGAACTTAAAATAGAAAACGAGGAATTAAAAAACAAATATCTGCGTAGTTTGGCAGACTATCAAAATCTGGAAAAGCAAACACAAATTTGGAGAGAAGATTTTGTAAAATTTGCCAATCAGGGGTTAATAACACAACTTTTGGAAATTCTGGACAATTTGGAAAAAGCACAAGAACATTTAAAAGATAATGGGTTACAATTAATTATTGACAAACTAAAAACGGTATTTAAAAATAGCGGTCTGGAAGAAATAGAAATTATAGGAACGGATTTTGATCCGGTACAAGCTGAAGCGATAGAAGTCGTCCCGGGGGACGAAGATCACAAGGTTATAGAAGTCAGGACAAAAGGATATAAATTAAATGGTAAAATAATAAGACCGGCCAAAGTTGCCGTTAGTCAAAAAAATATATGAGTAAAATTATAGGAATTGATTTAGGTACCACCAATAGCTGCGTTGCGGTTATGGAAGGCGGTGCACCTAAAGTTATTCATAGCGCTGAAGGGCGAAATGTTATCCCTTCGGTTGTGGATCCCATAACCCATGTCGTGGGAGATGTAGCCAAACGTCAGGTAGTTTTAAAACCAAAACAAACTATCTTTTCCATAAAACGGTTGATGGGAAGAAAATTTGCTGACGAATCGGTGCAGTTTGATATGAAATGGCTTCCCTATCTTATTAAAGCCGGACGTGACGGAATGGCAGTGGTAGAAGTTGAAGGCCGCACTTTTACCCCCCAAGAAGTTTCTGCCATGATTTTACAAAAAATAAAAAGTGACGCCGAAGCCTATCTGGGTGGAAAAGTTACCCAGGCCGTTATTACTGTCCCCGCATACTTTGACGATTCTCAGAGACAAGCCACCAAACAAGCCGGAGAAATAGCCGGTCTGGAGGTTTTAAGAATTATAAACGAACCAACTGCCGCCGCTTTGGCATATGGTTTAGACAAGAAAAATGCCCACACTATTGCCGTTTACGATCTTGGAGGAGGAACTTTTGATATTTCTATTTTGGAATTGGGCGAAGGTTTATATGAAGTTAAATCCACTAATGGTGATACCCATCTTGGCGGAGATGATTTTGACAAGAAAATTTTGGATTATATTGCCCAACAATTTCAAAAAGAAAATAATATTGACCTGCGCAAAGATCCACAAGCCCTGCAAAGATTACGCGAAGCGGCAGAAAAAGCTAAAATTGAGCTTTCGTCTTCTTCCGAAGCCGAGATAAATCAACCGTTTATCACCCAAGGGCCAAACGGACCTTTGCATTTGACGATGAAATTAACCCGGTCTCAAATGGAACAGGTCGTTGATGATTTGATCCAAAAAACATTGGAGCCGGTAAAAAAAGCCCTATCTGATGCCGGGAAAAAAGTGGGAGATATTGATGAAATAGTTCTGGTCGGAGGAATGACCCGTATGCCAAAAGTAGTGGAAGTTATTTCCAAATTTTTCGGCAAGGAATCTAATAAAAGCGTCAATCCTGACGAAGTAGTTGCCGTAGGAGCCGCCGTTCAAGGTGGTGTTTTGGGCGGAGAAGTTAAAGATGTCCTTCTTTTGGACGTTACCCCTTTGACTTTAGGAATTGAAACTATGGGAGCAGTTTCTACTCCCCTAATCAACCGCAATACCACAATTCCTGCCAGTAAATCACAAATATTCTCTACGGCCGGAGATAATCAGACCCAAGTGGAAATCAACGTCCTACAAGGTGAAAGGCCAATGGCCGCAGACAATAAATCTTTAGGCCGATTTACTTTGGACGGCATTCCTCCGGCTCCCAGAGGAGTTCCCCAAATTGAGGTGGCCTTTGACATTGATGCCAGCGGAATCCTTTCGGTTAAGGCTAAAGATAAAGCAACCGGAAAAGAACAAAGCATCAAAATAACCGGATCAACGGGCCTTTCTAAAGACGAGGTTGAACGGATGACTAAAGAAGCGGAAGCTCATGCTACCGAAGATCAAGCAAAAAAAGAAACGGTTGAAGCCAAAAATGCCGCCGATTCGCTAATCTTTACCGCAGAAAAAACTCTTAAAGACGCCGGGGATAAAGTTCCGGCCGAAATGAAGAAAGAAGTGGAAGAAAAAATTGAAAATTTGAAAAAAGCCGAACCTTCTGAATTGAAATCAAAGACCGAGGAATTGTCCGCTTCTTTGCAAAAAGTTGGACAGGCTATGTATGCCTCAAAACCTGAAGAACCAGTAACCGAAGAGCCGAAGAAAGATGAACCCGTTGAAGGAGAAGTGGTTGAATAATGGATTATTATCAAACTCTTGGTATATCCAAGGCGGCTTCTGACGTTGAAATCAAAAACGCCTACAGAAAAAAGGCATTGGAATGGCATCCGGACCGGAATAAAAGCCCCGAAGCTACTGCTAAATTTAAAGAAATAAACGAGGCGTACGAGATATTATCTAATCCACAAAAGAAACAGTCTTATGATCAATTTGGGCATGATGCTTTTAAACAAAGAGCCGGCCAACAGGGACCATTTGGAGGAGGTTTCCAACAAGGTCCATTCCAATATTCATATCAATCTTACGGAGGCCAAAATCCTTTTGAAGGAATGGACTTTTCCGATCCTTTTGAACTTTTTGAACAATTTTTTGGTGGCGGATTTTCCACGGGTGGATCAAGAAGAGCCCGACGTCAATCTTATTCATTAAATATCAGTTTTATGGATGCAATGAAAGGCACCGAAAAACAGGTTCAGATCGGGAATAAAACGATGAAAATTAAAATCCCTGCCGGGGTAGATTCCGGAAACCGTGTCCGTTTTGGAGATTTTGACATTGTTCTTTCCGTCTCTCCGGATAAAATCTATCAAAGAGAGGGACAAAATCTTTTTGTAAACATAGATATTGATTATCCGCAAGCAGTTTTAGGAACTACAATTGAAGTTCCCACTATTGACGGGCCGGTTACTCTTAAAGTTCCGGCAGGTACCCAACCGGATACTACTATTCGCCTAAAAGGGCGTGGAGTAAAAGATACCCGTGGAGGAACCGCCGGTGACGAATATGTCCGCATCAAAATAAAAATTCCCACAAAAATTACCCGGGAGCAAAAAGAACTTCTGGAACGTTTCCAAAAATCCTCTTCATCTTCTCATGGTGGGTGGTTTT
>CAYHYP010000067.1:0-3907 GCA_964360925.1 uncultured Gammaproteobacteria bacterium
GTTGATCCAAAATTTAATTTAGACCGGGAACAATTTGTAAAAGATGTCAATGCCGCTTCAGAAATTTGGAGTAAAGCTTATGGTAAAAATCTTTTCGTTTACGATTCAAAGGGAGATTTAAGTGTCAATTTAGTTTTTGATGACAGATCCCAATTAAAAGAAGAAATTACCCAACGCGAAAATCAGGTAAAAACTGAAGGAGATGTTCTTAAACCAAAAATTTCTGACTACGAAAATCAAGTAAATGCTTTTAAACAAAAAGCTTCTGATTACAATACAAAAGTAAATTATTGGAATTCCAAAGGCGGCGCTCCGGCGGATATTTATAAAGAATTAAATCAGGAACAACAATCATTGAAAGAGGAATCCGATCGTCTGAACGCTTTGGCAGCGTCATTAAATCGAACCGCGGATAATTTTAATGCCCAAATAAATGTTTTAAACGAAACAGTTGATACTTTTAATGCCAATCTTTCTGTACGACCGGAAGAAGGGATTTTTGATCCAAAATCCAATAAAATTAACGTCTATTTTAATGTTGATCGCTTTGAACTGGTTCACACTTTGGCCCATGAATTTGGGCATGCTTTGGGAGTGGAACATGTAACAAACAAAGACGCTATTATGTATACTTTTGCTAACCAAACAATAACTCCTTTCCCCGAAGATATTTCCGGATTGCAAAAAGTTTGCCAACCAAAACCTTTGTGGGAAATGAACATAAACTAGGGTAAAATTTCTTTTAGCTTCCCAAAATAATTATGAGAATTGATCGTTATCTGTTTATGTGGTAAAGGAAAAACATCTTTAGAATCTGCTCGTTCCGTTTTAATTTCAACAGAAACATATTTCTTATGATAGTCTTCCAAAATTAAATCTACTTCCGCCCCATCATATTCCCTGTAAAAATAGATAGAGTTTTTCGCTTGGGTATTTTTCCGTCTTTTCTCTACTTCAGAAACAATAAAATTTTCAAATACTCCACCCTTGTCTGGCCTAAGTTCCAAATTTCTAAAATCCCGTACCAAAATGTTGCGGATTCCTAAATCGTAAAAGTATAATTTTCTGTTTTCGGAAACCGCTTTACGAATATTGGTTTTAAATGAAGGTAGGGGAATCAAAATGTAATTTTTTATAAAAATTTCAATGTAGTTAGAAACTGTTGTCACATTGGCTTGTAAACTGTTGGCGATTTCCCGAACAGACACTTCAGACCCTATTTGGAGGGCAATTTTAGTTAATATATCTTTGGCCAATTTTTCATTTTTTAAATCGTATATATTAATTACGTCTTTAAGAACGTAAGCATCTAAAATCCCCTGCAAAAGTTCAACTTTTTGATCCTCCGTCAATTTATCTTGAGAATACACTTCCGGATAAGCCCCGAAAATTTGCATCTCCTTTCCTAAATTATAAGTAAAATCCTCCCGATCATAAGATGTAATTTTTGAATTATCTACAATCTCATCAACGGACAACGGCAAACAATATCTTTCTACAAAACGACCGGCCAGGGAATCAAAATCGGCTGTTTTTTGACGCAATTCACTGCTTCCTGTAGCAATTACTTTGACATTAAATTCATCATAAAAAATCTTTAAAGCCACTGTTGCTTCCGGATAATTTTGAATTTCGTCAATTAAAATTACTTTATGTTCGGAAGAAATTTTTGTAAGAATATCGCGCCGGGGTAAGAATTTTTCTCGGTCAGAAACAAGATCAAAATTAAAAATTGGGACTTTTAATTCCAAAGATAATTTGCGAAGAAGGGTGGTTTTTCCGGAACGCCTTGGCCCCCAAATAAAAAATATTTTATGGTCTTTTCCCTTCAGATATTTCTTTATTGGCGTCTCTATCGCTCTTTTTAGCATAATTACACTATAACACTTTACTCCTATTTTGTCCAGTACTAATATACACTTTATGCCGAATCTGTATATCCCAGGCACAGAATACTTAGGGGTGATATTGTCATCCCGAACTTGTTTCGGGATCTCTCAACTTGTTTGAGCTAAACTCGCGTTTAGATTTCTTCTTGCAATCTACTAAATTTTATAGTAAATTCAAAACATGAAGACTCGAATCGAAACGACTGGAGCCCCAAAGGCCACTGTTCCATTTTCTCAAGCCATTGTTGATGGAAATTTTATTTATACTTCTGGACAAATTTATTTAACAACAGAAGGGAAGTTACTTGAAGGAACCATTGAAGAACAAACCCACCAAATAATGAAAAACTTAAAGGCAATTCTCGAAGCCGCTGGAATAAATTTTAGCAATGTTGTTAAAACCACAATTTATGTTACGGATATGGGCGTCTATGGAAAAATCAACGAGGTTTACGGAACTTATTTTTCCGATCCGTTTCCTGCAAGAGAAGTTGTCTGTGTTCAAGCTCTTCCACTTGGGGCCAATGTTGAAATTAGTATGGTTGCTATTAAACAGTGATATAGCTTCTGCTTCCTTTTAGAAATGGTGGTAAAATGTAGGTCATGATCAATTGGAACACGGACGAAAAGGCTTTCAAAAAAAATAGTCCCAAAGAATATGCTCTGTGGCGTTTGACACAGTTAATAAATTATGGCCTTGACGGAGAAAAATTGGATGCCCAAGAAGTTAAAAAGGCCTGGCCCAAAATTAAAAATCATCTCAAACCGGACAATCGGAAGACGATAGAATGTCTTCTGTGGAATAAACCATGGGCAGGAGAACTAGACCCAAATTTTGATAGAAACGGTTTCTGGCATTGGTATTTTGAAAGCGGATTGCTTCACAGAAAACCAACTCATTTAGAAGCCATTACTATTTTTCAGAATGCTTTTAGGATTTAATTAAATCGAAGTAATAATTTATGGACATAAGATTTATTAGGACATTGGAAGAAATGAGAGGGGTTTTGATGGACCCCGCCGCTGCGGGGCCGGATCCGGTTTATACGGTGTATACAAATTTAGATAATGAGTGGATAAATAAAACAGAGTTGTCTTCCGGAACCTACAACGGCGAATTTCCTAAAACATTTGGACACCTTCATACTGACGGTAAGGGCGAAACCTATTTTGTAGAGTCGGGAACCGGAATTATTGTTATGCAAACAGAAAACGAAATTTTGTTAAAGAAAATTACGGCCGGAGAAAAATATGTTATCCCCCATCAATATGAACACTGTTTGGTAAACATTGGTAACGAAAAATTTGTAACTTTTGACGATCATAATAATCCCCAAGCGGATTACAAAATTGTGAGTGAAAAACACGGTTTGGCGGTATACATTGTAAATGACGCAGGTATTCCAAAAATAGTTCCCAACCTAAACTATTCTAATATTCCGGAGCCAAAATGGATAAATGCAAATGAATCCGCGTCTTAAATTTTCTTTTTTTCTTCTTTTTGTTGGCATCCTTACCCTATACGCCGTTATTTTCCAAACCCGGCCAAAAATAATCTATCAAACAACGGAAGTTTTAGGTGAAAGCACAAATTTGGAACTTTTTGTGGAACCGGAAGATGGTCGTGCTCCCCTTTTGAACTATATAAATAGTAGCAATAATATTTTGCTGGAAGTTTATATTCTTTCCGATCCGGAGATTATTACCGCTGTTGCCAGCCGTAGTGCCAAAATTTTATTGGAAGAACACCCTTTTGGAGGAAATAATCTTAACCAAAAAACAAAAAGCCTTTTGGGAAATATGGTCAATTGGTCAAGTCCTTCTTATGCCTTAACCCATGCCAAATTTATAGTTTTTGACGACCGGGTCGTTTGTATTTTAAATCTAAATATAACGAAAGCCGCTTTTACCAAAAACCGGGAATATAACGTTTGTAGTGTTGAAAAAGAAGATGTTGCCGAAGCAACTAATATTTTTAACGCCGATTTGGCCAGAAAAGATTATTTACCCACCGATCC
>CAYHYP010000068.1:0-3700 GCA_964360925.1 uncultured Gammaproteobacteria bacterium
CCACCACCGGAGGAGCCACCGCTAAAACCACCAAAACCGGAAGATCCGTTACCATGAGATGACCCGGAACCCATAAAACCCAGGAACCACATGGCAGGTCCTTTTTGACGTTTGATACTGAGAAAATTGTAAAATTTAGAAGCAAACATGTCTAAAATTAGACCAATTATTCCTAAAATGATACCAACAACGATGGCTCCGGCTATTCCACTAATCAACAAACCAATGATTCCACCGGTAATTAATCCTCCCGCCGGACCTGCCCAATAACCGGGGGTTTTATCCAAGAATTTCGTGATTCGCAATACGATGGCAGAAATTATCCAAGAGAAAAAGAAAAGAAAAAATACAAGAAAATAAATAATCTCCTCGCTGAATTTAACGGATGATTTAAGTGTTGGCACTTCTTGTCCTGTGGTAATTTTTTCCAGAGCCTCAACACTGTCTTTTATTCCCTGATAATAATTTCCGGATTTAAAAGCAGGGGTTACAATTTTTCTTCCAATATCTCCGGTTTTGGCGTCAGTAAGAATCGGTTCCAGACCGTAACCAACCTCAAAACGGTATTTATGGTCATTGACGGCAATTAAAAAAAGAAGACCATTGTCTTTATCTTTTTTGCCAATTTTCCATTGTTCAAAAAGCCCCACGGCATAATTGTCTACGGTATTGCCCCCAAGATCTTTAACGATGGCCACAGAAATTTCATTGCCGGTTTGCCTCTCAAAATTGGAAAGGTTATTTTCCAGTTCGCTTTTTTGATCAGCCGTCAATATGTTGGCAAAGTCATTCACAAAACCGGTAGCCGGTGGATACGTATCTGCAAAAACAGGTTTTAGAACGAAAGTTAAAAGTAAAAACAATAACAATATAACAATTTTCTTCATTACTTTATTTTACGTCATTCTGGAGCGAGTGCAACGAGCGATAGAATCTACTTTTTATGAATGATACAATTTCTTTGTGGCTACTGAATTATACAAAACTGCGGTCAGAGCTGTTATTCTTGACCATCAAAATCGAGTCATGCTCGGTTTACGGTCAAAAGAGACCAGTCCAGGATATAATCAATGGGCCCTTTTTGGAGGGAAACCGAAAGAGAAAGAAACATTGAAAAAGGCAACAGTGCGAGAGGTAAAAGAAGAAATAGGATTGAATATAAGAGTTAAAAGACTGTTTACTACTACTTTAGACAAAAGCACCACCCCTCATGATCCATGGATGGTTTATTTTTATGTTGTTGAAATTATTGGAGGCAATCTTCAGATTAAATTGGATGAACATAGCCGTGCTGAATATTTTAGCCGAGAACAATTAGAAGGTATAGACATTGCCTTTAATCACAGAAATGTCCTTGCCGATTTTTTTACAAGCTAAAGTTATCTTTTATTTCTTCATGTCTCGCAATGACAAGGATTTTATTTTTGGAAAATCCGAATCGTAAGTGATAAAAATCATGTCTTTGGGGATTTGAGAAGCTATTAAACAATCAGAAAATTTAATCCCAAGTTCTTTATAATATGAAAAGGCGATTTTGGAATCCGTTTCCTCAAGAATTGTTATATTCCGCGTTTCCAAGATGGCCTCAAGACAAGTAATTATTTCCTTATTAAGTTTTTTATACAGGCGGGATAGAACAAAAGCAATTTCCATTAACACTATAGAAGATGTGTAGGGAAGATATTTTCCTTCTTCAATTGAATTTAATAATTTTTCAACAGATTCAAATTGATTATTGTCCTTTAAAAAATATCTTAACCAAATATTTGAATCAAGAAAAATTTTTGTCATGCTTGAGAATAATCAATTTCGTCTCGGATTTTGTCAATATTAAGAGGGTTTTTAACATAATCATCATGAAGTGAGCCCGCCAAAGAAAGAATTTTACTTTTTTTGGGAGTAACAACAAGCTGCCCCATTTTAACAGTAACATTAACCAATCCCGGTCTATCCAAACCAGCGATTTTTCTAGCAACCAAAGGAACATGCAGCTGCCAATTATTTGTAAGAGCTACTGTTAACGTCATAACAATAACAATCATATAACAATACTAAATAGTTGTCAATAGAGGAAGTTAAAATTTTACCTGTGGAACATTTTCAGCCCCTGGGGTGGCGTTAAAGTAAACACGGGAATTGAAGCCCATAAATTTGGCAAACAAAACTCCAGGAATGGTGCTTATGGAAGTATTATATGTTTGAACCAATTCATTATAGCGGCGTCTTTCCACGGCAACTCTATTTTCCGTTCCGGACAATTCATCCTGAAGCCGAAGCACGGCTTGGTCGGATTTTAGTTCGGGATAATTTTCCATGATGACTAAAAGTCTTCCCAATGCGGATTCTACTTGATTGGCAGCAGCAACTTTAGATTCTGCTGTTTGAGCTCCGGAGTATTTTGTTCGTGCTTGTGCAATTTCACCAAAAACGGCTTGTTCTTGTTGCATCAATCCTTTAACGGATTCCACCAAATTTGGGATCAAATCAAAACGGCGTTGGTATTGGACTTCCACCTGTTTCCACTGACCGTCAATGGCATTATTTTGAGTGACGAAGCCATTGTAATAACTTCCCGCAATCAAAGCTAAAACAAGAATAACTCCAAGTAAAGCCCAGATAATATTTTTCTTTAAAAACTCCATCATTTTGTTTTATTTTTCTTACTAGTTAATAATACCAGACCGGCGAGTAATAAGAAAGCAATGATTAAAAGAGTATAGGAAATGTTTATGCTCGTAAAAAAATTTTGTGCAGTCATTCACTTAAATTAGAGTAGCAAAGAATAAATCAAAATTCAATAGGTACAAGTTTCGTACTATTGTCATCCTGAATTTATTTCAGGATCTCTCAACTTGTTTGAGAATTCTCGCATTCGCGAGAGATGCTGAAACGAGTTCAGCATGACACGGATTCTGGACACGGCCAGAATGACGAGTTTAGTCACTTGACAAATCGGATAATTTGTTTACAATATAGAAAGTTAAACATTCTAACATATGAACACAATAAACGTAAACGAAGATTGGTTGCAAGTTTTAGGGAAAGGGCTGGTAACTTTGCCGGCAGATTGGAGACGCCAGCTGGGATTAGAGCAGGGAGCAATGTTAAAGGCAAAATTTACCGGAGAATCCATTATTTTAAAACCTTTGACAAAGACAGCTCCGTACCGACTTTATTCTGATGAAGAAATCTCCGGATTTTTAAAAGCTGATAAATTACCGTGACGAAAGTTTTTCTTGATGCTTCGGTTATAATTGCCGCCATTCTTTCTTCCGGCGGAGGATCAGCGAAAATATTATCATTAGCGTCAAAAGGCAAAATTTTGGCGATAGTTTCTCAAACTGTGGTATTAGAAGTGTTGGAACATAAAGAAAAAATTGGGAAGACAGAAATAGAAATAAACGATTTTGTTATACAAAATAAAATCGTTGTCAGAGAAGAAATTAGTTACGAAGAAGCAGGGGAATATTTTGAATCGGTAGAAAAAGATGATGCTCATTTGGTTGCCGGAGCCAAATTGACAAAATGTGACTATTTAATAAGTCTGGATAAAAAACACGTTTTGTCTCTGAATGATAAATTCTCTCCTTTAAAAATCACAGATCCGAAGGGGTTTTTAAGCACAATATAGATTCTGGACGCGGCCAGAATGACGACACAATAGAAGATTGCTTCGCTACTTCGTGGCTCGCAATGACAC
>CAYHYP010000069.1:0-3579 GCA_964360925.1 uncultured Gammaproteobacteria bacterium
GAAGCCAGAGTTACTTTTAAGCCTTTAAAATCAACGATATTTGCCCCTAATGGGTCTTGAACTTTATTACTCATTTTTAACCTCCAACACTTCCTCAAGTTCTTTTACTTCTTTAATAGTTTCTTCTTCATTATTCAAGGTCGGCACCACAAGTGGAGCTGTAATAACTCCGGTTGGTGAAATGGAAATTCCCAGACTTTGCAATTCTTTGACCAAAACTTTAAACGATTCCGGAACGCTGGATTGAGGAATTTCCAAACCTTTAACAATAGCTTCAAACGCTTTTGCACGGCCAATGACATCATCGGATTTGATAGTAAGCATTTCCTGTAAAGTATAGGCAGCCCTGTGCGCTTCCAAAGCCCAAACTTCCATTTCTCCCAATCTTTGGCCCCCCATTTGGGCTTTTCCGCCAAGAGGTTGTTGAGTGACAAGAGAGTATGGGCCGGTAGAACGGGCGTGAGTTTTATCCTCAACCATATGATGAAGTTTGAGAATATAAGTGGTTCCTACGACCACATCGTTGGCCAAAGGTTCACCGGTCCGACCATCATAAACAGTGGATTTTCCATTTGCTCCGAGACCAATTTCGGCCAGATTTTGAGAAATTAATTGTTCTTTATTCTTTTCAAAAACGGGAACCATAACTTTTTGACCAATCTTTTTCATTGCCCATCCAAGATGGGTTTCCATAAGTTGCCCCATATTCATTCTGCCCAAAACAGAAAGCGGAGAAATGATAATATCTATTGGAGTACCATCAGCCAAATGGGGCATATCAGCAGCTGAAACTATACGGCTGATGACACCTTTATTTCCGTGTCTTCCTTTAACCTTGTCTCCAACAGAAATTTTACGAATTTCCGCAACTTTAACTTTAATCAAAAGATTGGTCCCCGGGGAAAGTTCGTCTCCTTTACTTTTATCTAAAATCGTAATACCAATAACTGTCCCTTTTTCGCCGTGGGGCATTTTCAAGGAAGTATCACGGACTTCGCGAGCTTTTTCTCCAAAAATGGCTCTCAAAAGCCTCTCTTCGGCAGAAAGTTCCGTTTCACCCTTCGGGGCGATTTTACCAACCAAAATATCATTTGGGCCAACTTCGGCACCAACTACCACAATGCCCTGATTATCTAAATCAGCCAAATCGGATTCGGAACAATTGGGAATATCCCGGGTAATTTCTTCCGCTCCAAGTTTTGTATCCACTACGTCACATTCGTATTCTTCTATGTGAATGGAAGTAAGAACATCTTCACGGACTAATCTTTCGTTAATAAGAATGGCGTCTTCATAACCATAACCGTCCATATGCATATAGGCAATTGTCATATTTGTCCCCAAGGCAAGTTCACCATCAACACAAGAAGGACCATCGGCCAAAAGATCACCCTTTTTAATTTTTTGACCCACAAAAACTACAGGTTGTTGAGAATAACAAGCTCCATTAGGATTTGTTCTATAAAACTTGATTATTTCATAGACATCAGCTTTTTTAGAATCTGTTTTAACAATAATTTTGTTTCCGTCAACATATGTTACTTCACCATCATTTTTAGCCACAATAACCCAACCCATTGCATTAGCAACGGCTTTTTCTATACCGGTAGCCACAATTGGAGCCTCTGGTTTGACCAATGGGACGGCTTGTGCTTGCATGTTTGCGCCCATCAAGGCCCGAACACCATCATCATGCTGTAAAAAGGGAATTAAAGCCGCGGCGGCACCAAGAATTTGTTGAGGAATAGCGTCAATAAGATCTACTTCTGTAACCGGAACCTCCGAAAATTCCCCCCTAAATCTAACAGGAACTCTTTTATCTGTAAGATAATTTTTGTCATCAATACCAACCCCGGCGTGAGTAATTTTAAGATCTCTTTCGTCATCAGATGCCAAATAAACAATTTCCTCCGTCAAACGAACTTTGTCTCCATTTTTTTCCAATTTTCTATATGGAGCAAGAAGAAAGCCATACTCGTCTACTTTGGCATAAAGACTCATGTAAGTTACCAACCCAATGTTTGGCCCTTCTGGAGAACGGACAGGACAAATTCGGCTATATTGAGAAGCATTAATGTCCCGAATAGAAAAACTTGCCCGATCCCTGGATATACCACCCAATCCCATAACTGTTATTTTTCTAAGGTTATCTACTTCGGAAAGGGGGTTTGTTTGGTCAAGAATTGAAGAAAGTTGAGAAGTGCGGAAAAATTCATTAATGGCAGTAATAATTGGACGGGCGTTGACCACCTGACTGGGCATTACTTTGGTCTTTGGATCCAAAAGACTCATTCGTTCTTTAACGGCACGTTCAAGTCTCAAAAGTCCGTCTCTGAAAGAGATCGATCCAACCAATTCTCCGACTCGGCGAAGCCTACGATTGGCAAGGGCATCAATATCATCAGTAAAGGCCTCCGTATCCCCTTCTTGAAGCCGAATTAAATATTTAATAGTCTCAACAATATCTTCTCTGGTAATTACCCTGTGTTCCGGGGTGTTCTCCACATTCAAACCCAATCTTTTATTAATCTTAAATCGTCCTACTTTTCCCAAACTATACCGGCGGGCAGAGAAAAATAAACCATCAATATAATCCATTGCAGTTTCTGCTACCACAGGCTCCCCCGGACGCATTTTTTTATAAATCTCCATTGCTCCTTCAAAAGAACCATGGGTAACATCTTTTTTTAAAGTCGCTTCAATTAACGATTCTCCACTTTCTTCTTCCACTCCGGCAAAAAGTTTACGGATTTCTTCATCCGACCCAATTCCCATCGCCCGAAGAAAAGTAGTCACGGGAAATTTTCTGCGGCGATCAATACGAACGGAAATAACATTATTTCTACTGACATTAAATTCCAACCAACTTCCCCTAATAGGACGAATTTCCGAAAAATAGAGCATTCTGCCGGTAACCGGATCAACCTCTCCTAAAAAATAAACACCGGCTGAACGAATTAGCTGGTGAATAACCACACGCTCAATGCCATTAATAATAAATGTTCCGGAAGGTGTCATTATGGGAACCTCTCCCAAGAAAACTTCCTGTGAAGTGATTTCACCGGTTCTTTTATTCAAAAGACTGGTCTGTACCCGAATCGGCATGTCATAAGTGACGCCCTTAACTTTAGCCAAATCAGCTGTATATTTTGATTCTCCAAAAGTATATTGTCCTATAGAAAGTTCCCAGTTTTTTCCTGTAAAATCAGCAATTGGAGAAACTTCAGCTAAAAGTTCTGCAATTCCCTCATCAAGAAATTTTTTGTAGGATTCAAGGTGAACGGAGGAAAAATCCAAATCGGGGAGAGAAGGATACGAGCTGCCCCAATACAACCGCCGGTTGGAGGATGAAGTGTCTTGATTGTTGCGATCTTGACTTGATTTTTTAGGCATTTGTGCTTAAACCTTTTGAGATAGACAGAACAAGCGAGCCTACTATATGCTCGCCTAAAAAACTTATTTAGATGAAGCCAGTTTACCAGAAAATTTCCCGATTGCAATAGGCCAAAAATATCTGTCATTGCTGTAGATGTTAGACATTTCGTTGATAGATTTGTGTTACCGGCGGTTTGTTATCCA
>CAYHYP010000070.1:0-3449 GCA_964360925.1 uncultured Gammaproteobacteria bacterium
GTCCATACGAGTTTAAAAGTTCAAGAGTTTAAAAGTTTAACCACAACGGAAAAGAGAATTTTGGAAAATATGATTAATTGCAAGGGAAAAGTGGTTAACTATGATCAAATTGGTGATTGGTTTTGGGGGGAAGATAATTTAGACAAATTTTCTCTCTATTCCGTAGCTAAGATTATGGAAAAAATCAGGAAGAAGATTAAGGACCAGGGCGTCTACCAGGAGCTCATTTATACAATTCGAGGGCAGGGGTATGTGTTGTATGACTGAAACTTGACGTCATGCATATGTTCATGCGTATTCGAGGCTCACTACCTCATCGGACTTAAGCCGAAAATACACCGGGAGGGAAGAATCCACACGTCCTATGGTTGCTAGCCCCGCCCTGCTTTCTATTTCTCCAGTCCCAATGTAAAAAGCTTCCGTACCAAATTGAACTCCACGCCTTCTATCCACACCAACGACCGCAGCTTCAGTCACAGTTTCTTCCCCTTCTCCACCGGAGAAACGTGCTGTTACACAAACCCTAATTCTCGCTTTTTGAGCTTCTTTAGCCAGTTTCAAGAATAGTTCTTTCTCCATAATGATATTTTAATTGTCCACAAGCGTCTCTTCTTGTAACCTAGTTTGAACTAAAAAGATCCTATCAGCTACGCCTACGGCGTGGCTTCCAGGATGACGAGAACTACCTTAGCCCCGCAGCGTAGCGAGGAGCGCAAGTAACCGAAGGTTACTTATAGCCTATTGGCTTCGCTGTAAGCACAGGAATTAGAGAGATTCGGTGGGCGATGGAGTCTATGGATTCTATTGTACAAACAGCCGTGTCCCCGGTTTTGTAGTCAGCATCCGCGGAAACTTTGCTGATATGAATCAGCCCTTCTATCCCCTCTTCCAGTTGCACAAAAATTCCATAAGACGAAACCCGAGTGACTTTGCCTTTGATTTCCTGTTCGGCGGTATATTTTTTCGCCAAATCCGTCCAAGGATCGGGCAAAAGCTGTTTTAAGGAAAGATTTAATTTTCCGTCATTTTCGTTTATGCCCAAAACCTTGACGTCAACTTCGCCGTTGACTTTGAAAAGATCTGCCAAATTTTCTACTTTTGTCCAGGAAATCTCACTGATATGCACCAATCCGTCTGCTCCGTTTTCCAAATTTACAAAAATTCCATAGGACATAACGGCGGAAACTTTTCCGTGATAGCTGTCTCCTATAACCACTTTGGCTTTGACTTCTTCCAATTTTTTGGCCAAATCGGCAGCTCCGGCGACGGCTTTTTCACTAAAAACAAGGCGGTTTTGTGATTGATCAACTTCTATAACCTTGGCACTAATTACCCGGTTTATCATTTTTGGCATTTCTGCCTGGTGTTCTTGGGTAAGTTGACTCCCGGGAATAAAACCGCGGATACCTTCAAATTCGGCAATCAGGCCACCTTTGTTTACCTCTACCCCTTTGACATTGACGGCTTCGCCGCTTTTAAGAAGTTCCAGGGCTTTTTGCCAACGGTATTTGCTGCCGGCCTGTCTGATGGAAACAATCATTTGTCCTTTGTCATTTTCTGCGGAAATGCAAATGGCATTGATGGGATCGCCTACTTTTAATCTGGAAACAAAATCCTTGACCACTTCCCATTCTTTCTCGCCCACGATTCCTTCCATTTTGCCACCAAAATCAATTCTGACTTCTTTGCCGGCAATGGAGGCAACTTTCCCAGCCACAAGATCACCACGTTTTAACCCTTTTGGGGAAAATTTGGAAAGAGCCAACAACTCTTCCATGGTCATCTCGGGACTAGAGTCCGAGGGCTTTTTTGATTTGGTCGATGATAGCTTTGATTTTTTCAATCATGAACACCTACTTTCTATTTATGAAAGCATTATATTACTACTCATTTGTAGGAGCAAGGGGGGAAATGATGGCTTTAAAAAATAACCAATCGTGGTTTTTTAGAGAAATGGCAAGATGGTATGGAAGCCAAAATAAAAATAAAAGTTTATGTTTTAAATCCGAATTTTTCCAGGTAAAATAAATTTGATTTTTAATATTTAATTTCCTGATTTCATTTTCTGAAAATCTTTTGGCAATCGGCCCTTCATTTTTTTGATGAATCAAAACCGCTTTTGGTTCAAAAACTATTTTATACCCGGCTTTCCAGGCACGAAATCCTAAATCCACATCCTCCCAATACAAAAAATATTTTGGGTCAAACCCGCCGATTTTTTCATAATATTCTTTGCGTATTGCCTGGGCACCGCCATCGGCCCAATCTGTATATGCGTCATTCTGGAAGCCGCCAACGGCGGCTGATAGAATCTTTTTACCAGAATAGATCCTATCACTCGCTTCGCTCGTTCCAGGATGACGGGGAACGGGGCTCCAGGATGACGAAAAAGCTCCAGGATGACGACGGCGGTGTAAATAAAACCCTTTTTCAAAATAAATTTCCCCGCAACCGTGATCATCTTTTTCCCTTTTCAAGGCTCCAACTGAAAATACATCCTTATTTTTAAAGTGGTCCAGCATTAATTTAAAGTAATCCGATTTTTCCGGTAAAAGATCAATTGCATTTAGAATAAAGACAATTTCCCCTACGGATTCCCGTATCCCCCGGTCTACGTTGGCACCAAAACCGGTATTTAATTTAGAATTGATAATTGATAATTTATAATTTATTTTTTTATAGATTCCGGCCTTCGCCGGAATGACACAAGTGTCATGCTGAAATTTTTTCAGCATCTCTAAAGAATTATCGGTAGAAGCATCGTCACAAATAATAATTTCATACTCTAATTTAGATTGATCCAACAACTTAATAAGCGTAGGAAGATTTTTTTCCAGTAAATTTGCGCAGTTATAATTTGGAATAACTATACTTATCATAAAAAAATATATTTAGCTCAAACAAGTTGAGAGATCCCGAAACAAGTTCGGGATGACAGCTTGTGTCATGCTGAACTAGTTTCAGCATCTCTAAAATAAGGTTTGTACCATTTTAAATAAATAAAGTAAAAAATGCCAACGAGAATTCCATAATTTATTTCCCAGGCCCAGAGACTGTCGGCATAATTAAAGCCACAAGTACTCCAATTGGAGAGGGGAAAAAAGGGCACGGTGCCAAAAGTCCCGCAATGGGTGGGGATGTCAAAAAGAATGTGGAGAGCATAAGGAAGCGCTAAAAGAGCCCATTTTTTCTTGATGATAAATAGAACAAGAGCAATGACGGCAATCACAACAAGACTGTGTGTCCAATGATAAAGACCCAGTGAAGCCTCGGGAACGTATGGAATCGTATAGCCCTGGATGGCATAGACGCCGTAAACTATCACGTCGGGCAACATACCCATCGCACCACCTAAAAACATCAATCTCTCATCCCTGGTGGGACCAAAAATTGCAGCGCCATAAAGCCCATGAGCAAGTGTGTCCATAAAATATAAGGTCATTCTGGAG
>CAYHYP010000071.1:0-3415 GCA_964360925.1 uncultured Gammaproteobacteria bacterium
CCGAGAGTAAAAAGAAAAAGGCTTAAAATTACCAACACTTTTATTTAATTAAGCCATCTTTTTCCGTCATTCTGGCAAGCGAAGCGCGTCCAGAATCTATTTTTAAAGAGATTTTATAGATTTCCTTTAACAAATTTTACTGGCAAATAATCTTCTGGTCTTGCACCGTTATGGGGGGGGTATTCAGACCTGGAAAACTTGTTGTTTTTCAAACTATCCATATCCACTAAAACTTCACTGGCTCTTTTTTTGATACGCATATCTAAAGTTCCCTTCTCTTCCGTGCTAAACGGACTATGTTTATTTATAGAGGCACTCCTATCCATTTTTAACCAAATACACCATGGCATTGTGTATGCAACTTCTCCTTCTTGGAGATCTTCTATTCCAATTTCTTCTAATTCTTCTGGAAGTTTACTATATTCTTCACTCATATTGAGGTTAGTATAACAAATTTTTTAGATCTACGCTATTGTGCACGAAATTTGCATTATTAAATCAGAAGATTCTATCGCTTCACTTTGTTCGCTCCAGAATGACGGGGGATTATTTCCCCAAAATATAAATTATTCCAAAAAGAGAAAGGCCAAAGAGAACGGCGGTGATCATTAGAGGTTTATCGGAAAGTAAAACTTTTTCCGGAGATTCCCCTTCATTTTTTTCATAAATAAGTTGCAGGTATCTCATGATGCCATAAATCACAAGAGGAATTGTTAACATCATCCATTTTCTATCGGAAAAAATATCCAAATTATATTGATCAAATAATGAACCGATACTTTTTCTGATAACGGGAGGCCTTTGCAAAAAAGTATAAAAAGCGTATGTTATCCAAGTGGAATTAGCAAACATACCGATGTAAATATCCAACATACGGTCGCTATATCTGGAAAGAGTTGCCCTGGTTTTAGCAGGAATACTTCCGGTCCAACCGGATAAAAGCGTTAATTCCGATCGTCTTTTACCGATGGCAATAAAAAGAGAAGCGGAGATAACTGTTAGAAATAACCAAATATCAATATGATAACCTGTGGCGGCTTCCCCGGCAAAAACTCTGATAATAAAACTGGCAGCAATAGCCAAAACATCCAAAAGAATAATATTTTTTAAATAAAGGCTGTAACTGATTTGAAGGCCATAAAAAAGTAAAGTAATAAGGAAAAAGGGCATGGAAATTTTGTAGGCAAAAAATAAGGCAACTCCCGCCATGATAATTGCAACGATACCGGCGGACTTGGCAGAGATTTTTCCCGAAGCAATGGGTCGATTTTTTTTGAAAGGATGTAATTGATCTTTTTCAATATCTTGCAAATCATTAAAAATATAGACACTTGACGAGGCGATACAAAAGATAATGAAGGCATAAAAACTGGTAGTTAAAACAGAAAAATTAAGAAATTGTCCGGTGAAAAAGATAGCAACAAAAAGAGTTAGGTTTTTCAACCATTGTCTTGGTCTGATTTCCTTAAGAAAATAGTAGAAAGTTTTAACCACGTTATTAACATTATAAATATTAGTGCCACTAAACCTACGGTAAAAAACTTTTGCTTCGGGTTAACGGTAAGGGCAACCAATCCCAATATACCAGAGACAATCCAGTAAAACAAGGCGATTCGTCTTTTACCCCAACCGGCATCCAGCAATTTATGATGGAGATGAGATCTGCCTGCTTGGGTGGGATTGTGCCGGGAAATTAAACGGGTAACAAGAACATAAACAGCGTCAATGGTGGGAATGCCCAAAACTAAAATAGCCGTACCAAATTTCGCCGTATTAAGCAGAGCAATGGTTGCCAATAAATAACCTGCCAAGGATTTTCCTCCATACCCAGGCATAATTTTTTGAGGATACCAGTTCCAAAAAAGAAAACCCAAATAAGAACCCGCGGCAATAAAAGAAAGGGTTGTTCCTGTCCATGCAGGAAAATTTTCTATGGAAATTTGAGTAAAAGACAGATAGCCAATAACCAAAGCAGCGATAGTTACAAAGCCCGGCATTTGGCCGTCAACTCCGCCACTCCAGCCAACCATATTCATTGTCCATGCAATCCAAAGAATTGCCAAAAGATCGGCTATCGGTAAGATGCTGTGTTGACCAAGAAAATCAAAAGACCATCTTATGGTATCAAAATGTAAAACTCCACCGGTGAAAGGATTGGTAATAAATCCCAATCCGGCTCCTCCGGCTACAGCTAATATTGCCGCCAAAATATTTACTCCAAAGCGGACATAAGGATGAACATCACGGTAATCGTCTATTAATCCCACCCCCACCAAAAGACCCGCTCCCAAAAGAATTCCGGTAATTCCTTTGGCAAAAGGGACGAAAATAGAAACGGCCAGAACCAGTCCAAAGAAAATTGCCAAACCTCCTGCTCTGGGGATAATGCGGCTTTCGGTGTGTGCGGGGTGTGCTCTTTTGGAAGGGTCGTCTACCAAATTAAAATATTTTGCAATTTGGATAACTGCGGGAACGGCAATAAAAGTTAAAAGGGCGCTAACCAATAAAGGTTCAAGGGCGATATTTTTGAAAAGTGGCCAATTCATTTATTTCATCAAATTAATAATGTTGAAAATTGTAATGGCGGATAATATTGATACCAAACTCGCGCATCCGGCTAAAAAATAAGAAATAACCACGTTTTTTTGAAGATAATTTGCTCCAAGACCAAGATTAAAAATTCCCAATAATAAAGTACCTCCGATTGGTAGGAAAATAAATCCTTTTTGAGCAATTTGGTTATCACCCCAGGTTCTGCTGTAAAAAAGGGGGATTTCCTTAGGCAAACCCGCGTAATTTAGGACGGTAAATATAATAATTAGTAACAAGGGGATTATCCAGATATAAAAGAAGGTCCGGAAATATTTATCGGTTTTAGCTTCTTCAATTTTTTTAAATAATCTGGCCATAAATTCTTCTGATACCGGAACTTACCGATTCCTCCTTCATTATTTTAAACTCTTTTAATTCTTTTGTATTCACAACGTGTGGACCACCACAAATTTCCCGACTGAAAGGAGGCCCTGAGCTTGTCGAAGGGTCTATAAAAGAATAGACGTTAACTTTCTCCGGATATTTTTCCTTAAAGAAAGCTAGTGCTCCGGACTTTATTGCTTCGTTGTAGGTCATAATTTCCATTTTTTGCTCAAGACCGTTTTTAATCTGTTCGTTAACCAAATTTTCAACTTTTTTTATTTCTTCCGGGGTTAGTTTTTTAAGATAAGAAAAATCAAACCGCAATCTTTCCGCAGTTAAATTTGATCCCTCTTGGTGGACATTTTCTCCTAATATTTTTCGCAATGCGGCATGAAGTAAATGGGTGGCGGTATGGTATTTTGTAACAACTTCACTATGATCTGCCAACCCCCCTTTAAACATTCCTGCCGAAGAAGTCCGGGATAACTCCTGGTGTTTT
>CAYHYP010000072.1:0-3359 GCA_964360925.1 uncultured Gammaproteobacteria bacterium
GTTAGGTTTTTATCCATATTTAGTACTAGGATTATAACTCAAAATCCGGCGAATTCTATTAAGATATGTGTTACGTATCTTAACGGCTGAATATCCCCTATTTGATAATTTATCCCGTTCTTTATCGTGAGTGAGAAAATAAATAATTTTGTTCCTTAACTCTTCGGGGGATCCAAATGTAGCGACATTATCTTTAAACAGTCTATCTACATCTTTGCATCTTTCGGTTAACAGAAAAGCACTTGCACCTAAGACTTCAAAGGGTCTCAAAACCAACCCTTCACATGAATATTCGTGTTGGATATTTATATTGATCTTTGAGGCTCTTGAAATTCCCGCAAATTTAAAATTCGCAAGAGTACCACGATAACAATGCGACAATACACTTTTTGCCCATCTACTATCACCCCAAATATTTAATCCAAGATCACCAATACTTTTTAAATACTCTGCTCTATAATTATCATAATTCCCTATAAACGAAACCTCATATTTTTTTTCTTTTACCTGCAATTTTTTATCATCCGGTAGGATGTCTGCCGCAAAAGGAAGATAATACACATTTTTTCTTCCAGCTTTTTTCAATTTAGACACCGACAACGGATCAAAATGAAAAAAGTAATCATAGTAACTACTTAATCTTAAAGCCAATTCAAAAGCATTTACATAATCAGGGAACCAATTAACAGTTTTTGCTCCATTCTTTTTTAACATTTTTATCGTATCATGAAAAACCGTTTCACCTTTTATTGTTAAAAAAATATCCGGACGCCACGCTGAGGCAAACGAACAAAGTCTATGATTTAAAGACTCGTATGCCGCCTTTTTTCTTCCGGAAATTGTCATTAACTTTTCCGATGCATTAAATTTTCTATAGTCAAAATTTGCCACCTCAAAACCCATGTATTTAAAGGCCCTGTGAATACCAGGGTAGAAAGACGAGTAATCGGGAATGCTAAGGAGAACCTTTTTACCCATTTTTACTTATTTGCCTTTTTTCTCAACAAGAATAATAACCTGATGAGAAAAAAGGTTCGGAAAAAACTTTAAAATAAACGAGAAAGTTTCCGGTAAAATAACATTTTCTTCTATAATAATTTTTAAGTTTAAATCAGAAATTAATTTCAGAAACGTTGGTCTGGTAAAAAAATGTATATGAGATTTATTGATTACCGTTTCTTCTTTATATTCAAAAATCCCAAATAACATTTTAATTCTATTATAGATCTGTAGGATATTTGGGGTTGAAATTAATATTCGCCCATGGGGTTTTAATAACGGAAAAAAACGTTTAATCGCGAGATCCGGTTCAAATAAATGTTCAATCACTTCCGTCATTATAATAAGATCGTAGTTTTTTCCAAGAATACTTAAATCTCCAGATTCAATATCAAAAACATATGCTTCATTAAGTACTTTTTTTGCGCTAGAAATATCTTTCGTTGTTATATCAATGCCAACGACATAATTACCTTGCTTTTTTAGGAAGGCTCCAATGTAACCGCTGGCGCATCCAATATCCAAGATCTTTTTGTTAGTTATTTCAGCCAGAAATGGCATTGTTTGTTTTCTACGTCTGCCACCCATTCCGAAGGGAATTATTTTGTTATTATAATAATCAAATATTGAGCTCATGGATTAGATTTGCTACAATCCTTTTTGGATTGAATTTATTAACTACTAGATTATATCCTCCAGACGCTATTTTTTCTCTAAGCAAATTGTTATTTTTCAATTCCAAAATACCTCTTGCCAGATCAATGGGATTGTTTTGAGTAATAAATAGACAATGAATTTTATCCTTAAATAATTCCTGTGTTGCCGCAGATTCGCCAATAATTACTGGTTTTTTGCATGCCATCGCTTCGTATATTTTATTTGGAATAACTAGTCTGGATTTTATATTGCCACCAAAGGGACCTCCTAAATATATGTCACTCGATGAAATGAAATGGGCAAGTTCTCCATATGGGATCTGCTCTAAAAACTGGACGTTTTTAAGTTGATGTTTGTGAACCAAAATCTCTATATTTTTCCTTTCCAATCCATTTCCCAACAAACGAAAAATAACTTCTGGAAGTAGTTTGGCAGTTTCAATAATAATATCTACTCCCTGAAGAGGTAAATAACTGCCATGGAAACCAACACTAAAACCCTGACGCGATTGTGTTTTTCTCGGAAAAAATATATCCGTATCCGTTCCCACAAAAACTCTGGAAAATTTTTCTTTTTTAATTCCGAAAGTTTTTACGAAATATTTTATGTGTTCATTTGTGTCTAAAATAACTTTGTCGGCTAATACACACGATATCCAATCTATAAACCACCAAAGTTTGGCTTTCCATGAATTTTTAGAGAAATATTTCCGATCATAAACATATGAACAATACAATGAATAAAAAGCGTCGAAAACGACTTTTTTATGAAATATTTTTCCCAATACCCAAGCGAGAGGAACATCGGTTTGGCCCGGAAAACCGACAAATATTAAATCACAATTCCACCCTTTTATCCCAATAAATTTTTTAACAAGTTTCAAATGGCGAAATCCCCAGACTAAATGGCTTCTGTCATTACACTCCACAATTTCCACCCCGTTTTCTTTAAACCCTTTTATTAAAATATGGTTGCGGGAATAGTTGGGAGCATACATGCCAAAATAGCAAATTTTCATATTTTTGAAAGAAAATTAATTTCGGTTTTTAAAAACATAAGTAAGTTGTATTTATCTTCAACTAATTTTCTGGCATTTAGACCCATTTTTTTTGCTTTAGTATTATTGGATAACATTTCGGAAATTTTGTTTGAAAGATCACCGGTATTTAAATCGGTCAATAACCCGTTTTTTCCATGTGTAATTAAGTCTCTTATCCCTGTTACGTTGGTAGCAACGCACGGTATACCACAACTCATTGCCTCTAATAATGTCTTTACAGGCGCTTCCATTAATGATGGTTGAACATAAACATCGGCGCTATTATAAATCTCCGGAAGTTTATTATTGGGGATCATATCTATAATTTCTAATTTAACTTTTAGTTTTAGGGCTGTTTTAATTAGTTCTTCTTTTAAACTACCCTTACCAACGATAATTAATTTTGTTTTTTCTTTTAATTTTGATACCGCTTCTATTAATTGTCCGTAATTTTTTTGAGTTTCTAAACGGCCAACAGACAAAATAATTTTTTCTTTTTTGTTTATGATTTTTTGTAAAGGTTTAAATAAAGACGGGTCTACACCATTACGAATAATTGTAATTTTATTGATAGCAACAAATTTGCGTGCATATTTTTCCGTTTTTTCATCGGCAACAAAAACAGCGTCACAAAATTTAAATGCAAGCCATTGTTGAAGAAAAA
>CAYHYP010000073.1:0-3253 GCA_964360925.1 uncultured Gammaproteobacteria bacterium
AGAGAATTGACGGCGGCACAAACTTCTTCGCGGGAAAGAATTTTACAGGCGGTGGAAATGAATAGAGAAGCTATTGATTGGCGTCATCCATCAACAATAGTTAACCGTGTTGCCGGTTCCCTCAAAAATTATTTCAAAAATCTTTTTGTCAAAAAAGAAGTTGCCAAAAAAGTGGCAGGGGAAACTGTAGTTAAAACGGGACTAAAAGGCCTGGCAACGAAATTGGGTCTGGGAGCAATTTCCGGTGGTGTTTTAACCGCCGTGATGTTTGCCAAAGATTTGCTAACAAACGAAAAATTTCAGGAATGGGCAAAAAACGCTTTCACTTTCGGTTTAATTTATCTGAAAGGTTTGTTAACTTTGTTGGCTTCAAATCTTATAGCAGGTGTTTCGGCAGTTATTGGCGGAATTGCAGGTTTAATTCTTGGGGCAAAAGCTGGTGCATTGATTGGTTTTGCAATTGGCGGTCCATTGGGAGGGGTTCTTGGGGGAATTCTTGGAGGAACAGGAGGATTTATTATTGGTAATGTTTTAGGTTGGCAGGTGGGTTCGGTGGTTTCAGGAATATTCAATGGTATAGGAGCGGGGTCAGCAACAAGCACAGTAGCTGCAACCACAACCGCCAGTACCGTGGGAGTAAATGTGGGGACAATGGCAACGGGAACCGGAATTGCCTCCGTAGGTTTTTGGTCTGTAATTGTTGGCCCGGCCACCGTTTTTACAGCAAGCATTTTTAGTCTGATCGCATTATTTGCCGTTGGGGCGATTCAAGGACAAGAAGTTAGCGGCGGACCAAAAATTACTTTTTCTGTCAAAAGTGAAGTGGATAAAAAAGTTTTGCCTAATGATTCAAATAGTTCTGTTAAATACAGAGTTATTATTACTTCTCAATCAGATAAGGATATAGAAATATCTGCAGTAGTCAAAGAAACATTGCAAAATGCACAGAATACAAACTTAACCTTACCACAAAATATTGATTCTTATCCGGCAAAAATTGCTCCCGGAGAGAAGATGGTCATAAATTATCAGGATTACCCGGTTAAGGATACTTTTAATGATTCGGATTTGGTTTTTATTGTCACTGTTACTTCGGGAGGAGAGACGGAAACGGCAAGTAGTATTACAAGAATCGGTAGCCCTCCTGTGAATAATGATCGTCCTTTTGGATATCCTACCAGTGGCCGGATCTCACGTTTTGAGGATAACCCCGATCATCGTGGAACATTTTTCAGCGCTTCCGGAAGCAGATATTGGGCTACCGGTGGAATAGATATTGTCAATGTGGGGGGGACCCCGGTTTATTCAACTACCAAAGGCACCGTAATTTATAGTGGTTTTGATTACGGTAATAGTATTTATTCGGAAAAAAATTGTGTTAGCCCGATTTCCGTTGTTTCTCCATTTAATTATTGCGCTGTTGGCGGTGCAGTTATTGTTCAAAACGGAAATTACATTGTCAGTTTTTTGCATTTACGTCAAACGGGTTTGGCTACAGGAACTGTGGCTAAAGGACAAATAATTGGCTATATGTATGATAACCCGCTTCCGACCAGTGACACTTCTCATCTCCATTATCAGGTTTTACTAAATGTGGCCAATGTTTCATTTGGAGGAGAAGCTAATGATAGTAGCGCACCATGCACACCGGAAAAAATTCTTCCGGAAATTGCTACGAGGAAAACAGTTACCCAAGATGGTTCTGGCCCATTCACTTGTGAATAAAAATTTGGACTTTGTGCTAAAAGATTAATTGGTGTAAAATAGAAATATGCCAGCAGAGAAAGAAGCACCTGTGTTTCCACAATTAACCGAGAGAATGCTTGTCAATGAGATAAAAACTCATAGTCAAGCCTATGAATTAGGTGCCGGTGATAATCCAAACATTTGGTTTGAGCATTTTCCTCCGGGAGCTTTCACCATGACTCCGGAACCGGGGAATTTTGGTGATACTTTGGATAACAGGAGAAAAGTCCTTTCTATAATTTATTATGCTTGGTATCAAGAAAGGCATAGATCAAAAGTATTAGATCTTAAGGTTAAAGAAGGAATAGCAACGGCAATAAGCACAGAATCCGGCACGATTCCGGCTGACCAACAAGGCGAGCTGGAGAGAGCGACGGGAGCAATGCTTCAATTGGGAGAAATGGATGTTGCCTGGCGGGGAGCCGGACCTAAATGGGGGGTATATAAAGAGCTGGCAATTGCTGATAAAGATGATGATCGTTTCACGGCTAATTCTGTACAGTTTTTGGAGACAGTTTTTCCCGGGTTGACGGGTTATGGTTTTCTTCTATATAAAAAGCTTGCGTCAACTTCAGATGCTCTTGCAACTAACCCCAAATGGACAGTAGAGATGGCTGCCGCCGAAGTAGATTTGGACTTGGAAAATCCCGCGACTGGGACAGAAGAATGGAAAATTAAAAATTCAACGGAACTTACGGGTATTCCGGGAAAGGTAACGAGAATCCTTGGTCTTCAGGTTTTCCGGAACTTTGGGGGTGCAACGGCGGCAAATAAAGAAAGAGTCACAAATGGACAAAAACCGTTATTGGGTGTCATCAGTAAAGATCCGTGGGCGGGGGTAGCGACTCCTTTTGGTTTTCAACGAAATGTTTTGGGACGTTTTTACAGCGGAGCGACGGCAAAAGTATGCACATATTTGGACAATAACAATAAAGTAGAAATGCCATGGGGGGTATTTCAAGAAAAAGTGGCACAGGAGTTGGTAACAGCTCCGGTCTATTTTTCTCCGCCCTATATGGAGAGTAAAGATGCTGAAGATACCATAAATATGACTAGAAAGGCAGAAAGAGCGGCAGATTTGAATGAAGCAGTAGCGAAAGTGATGGATCCGGGTGGAGGCAAGGAATTTTTGGGAGTAATAAATCCTATTGCGAATAAATACCGTCTTTCCAGTGGAGCGTTCGATCAGACAAAGCAAGCGGAAAGAAGCAATGAGTACGTGGATCTTTTCACATTACTCTATAAAGTAATTCAAGAACGCAAAGAGCAATCACCAATGAGCAGTGAAGTACGCAAAGGAGTAGAGGCAATTTTGGTGCGAGATTTTCATTGTGATTTCAGTAAGGCGGGATTCAGGAAGATATACGTCATGCATAAAGCCTACGATGAGATGGTAGAAGCTTCTCAAGCAAAAACACCGTTTATTGCTGATATGGCGGTCGCAGTAATAAATCTGGGGGGAGCAGTCACAATAGGGAAACCAATTCTGCCTCCGCACGGTAAAAAA
>CAYHYP010000074.1:0-3252 GCA_964360925.1 uncultured Gammaproteobacteria bacterium
CACTTTGGCCGCAATCAGACGAACTGAACTGGACTTTTGACGTGCCTGAATTCGATCGATCCATTCCGGTCAGTTTAGGCCAATCGGCCGTTTTCCACCATTTGGGCCGATTCTTGTGTATAATAAACAAGTTTGTTACTGACGTAATAAAAATGTTCTTTGGAATTTTTGTTTTGTGTGGCTCGAACCAAACGTCGTTCGTTCGCGCGTGCAAAAAAGAAAATAAAAAAGCGAGGGGCCGGAGCGCAACATTTAAGCCCCGCCCGCAGGTGGGGCGGCAATTAACGATTTAAATTTTGGAAAAGAGCGAAGCTCTTTTCTCAACAATTGTTTCGAAAAAAGGTTCGAACTTTTTCGTAACACTCGACGCGGGATTAGTTTAATGGCAGAACGAAAGATTTCCAATCTTTCGGCAGGAGTTCGATTCTCCTATCCCGCTCCAACTTCCGAGTTGTCGGGGCGGCGCGAAGCGCCGCCCATGCAGAGACCGCATCCCCCCGCGCCAGACGGTTTTGAAGAACGAGGTTCGAGCCGAAGATTTTATGGGCGAGAACCTTTTTGGCATTTAAATCTTTTCCGGAGGCGATTTGAGCCGCTTGGGCGGCTTCAAGTATCCATTCCCTGAAAGGTCCGAGCCAATCATTTTGTTTTTGTTCAAGCCTTCCAATTTCCTCCTCTAAAGTTTTCTTCTGACTGACTAAAGAATTTTTTTCTTCAAGATAAATAGAACGGTCAAGAGTTTGATCAAGATAGGAATCGGTGAGGAATTTTAATTTTTGATTGATGGATTGGATTTGGGATCGTCTGGCTTGAACAAAAACTTGGGCAGATTGGAAAGCATTTTGTTTGTCTTTTTCCCATAAATTCAGCATTGGCTCTTTCCAATCTGCCGGTAAAGAAACTTTTTGGATTAAATTAGTGAGCTGGCCGTCTAAATTTTCTTCTCGAATAAAAGGTTGATGACAATTTGGGTGGATCTTGGACTTTTTCGTACAGCGGTAATAGATATAGGTGGCGTGATGATCGGTTTGGGGATAAAATTTAATCTTTTGTTCAGCGGTGATCATCATGCCACACTCTCCACAACGAAAAAGTCCAACAAAAGATTTAGGAATTCTTTCTTTTGTTTTTCTCCATTTAAAACTTCTTTTAGCCAGCTCACTTTGGCACTGGTCAAAAAGTTTCTTTGTTATGATTGGCTTGTGGATTCCAACATGCACTTCTCCCTGGTAGCGAAAATACCCGTAGTAAAAGGGGTTGCTAAGAATAATGTGGGTTACCCAATCAGATTGATAGGTTTTTCCAGATTTTGTTTTAATTCCATTCTCGGCCAAAAAGTGCGCAACATCTTTTATGCGGTAATTGCCGTTGGCAAACATTTCAAAACATTTAATAATGACCGGAGATAATTTTTTATCAATAACAATTTCCTTTGTTCTCCGGTCATTAAGATAGCCAACCGGAGCTAACCCTGGCATTTCACCTCGGCGCACTTTTTGGCGCAACCCCCTTTTGGTATTTTCGCTCAAGGAATCCACATAATATTTTGATTGCCCAAAAGCGAGTGAGAGCATAAATTTTCCTTGCGCCGTTGGTTCAAACCAAAAAGAAGGAAAACGCAGGGATTTAATAATGCCTTGGTCAACCAGGTATAAAATTTTGCCACCATCAACGCTGTTTCGCGCAAGTCGATCCGGGTGCCAGGACACAATTCCTGAAGCCTCACCCTTTTCAATTAAAGACACCATTTGATTAAAAATGGGACGACCCGGGATTTTAGCCGACTGTTTTTCAATAAATTCCTGGCACACGGATAAATTTTCTCGCTTTGCAAATTCTCGAAGCTCGGCAAGTTGTGCCTCGATGGACAGGATCTGCATTTCTTCATTGTCCGTCGACTTGCGCGCGTATAAAAAGAATTTTTGTTCCATATAACTTAAATGGCCATCCTTGTTGTAACCAAATCCGTGAAGACTTGACAAAGATGGCCATTAAAAAACTTCACGGCTAACTTGGTTACACCTTAAATATAATTTTGATTAAAATAGATTTCAAGTAGGCAAAAATTATTCTCGCTTTTGGGCATTAATTGCTACCGGAAAATTCCTTTGTGCGTTTATAAAAGTGTTTGGCGGGTGGGGAGGCGGTCTTTGCATGGGCGGCGCTTCGCGCCGCCCCGACAACTCGGAAGTTGGAGTCAGTTTATCACACTGCTCGGACTTATTTTACCAAAGATCACAAAATTTTGCGGCAAGAAAAAGGGGTTAAAGGGGAAAATGAATTGCCGCAAAGAATATCCGTGTTAAATCGGTAGCCCCGCTGCGGCGGGGCTGCTATCTTATCCCGCCACGGCGGGACTCTCATACAAAAAAAGTTGGGGAAAATTTTCGCCCGTTTATTTTTACCACTTAAACCAGTTACAATGATAATAATGTTAGAAAGTACAGCACCGCTTTTTACACTCCTTGTTTTGTCTATTGCTACTCAAATTACTATACCAATCCCGTTGGACATGATTCTTCTAGGGATGACCGCCATTAAGTTTAACTATGCTTTGCTTGTAACAATAGTTGTCACTGGATTAACGGTCGGGGCAATTATTGATTATTCAATCGGGCGGTTCGGGATTGAAGCAATCCCCTGGTTACATAAAAGAAAGAATACGAGGGGTTACAAAAAGGCAGAAAAATTTTACAAAAAATATGGGAAATGGACACTTTTATTTTCCTCGTTTCCGTTTGTAGGCAAGTATTTTCCGCTTCTGGCCGGAATTATGGAAACCAAATTTTTTAACCTTTTTGTCAGTTTATTTAGCCGGAAAAGTAATTTATTACAGCCTAATAACACTGATAGCATTTGGCATATTAAAAATTTAGTATGAGAATATTAACCGGCATTGATCTTGTTGATATTTCAGATTTTGAGAAATCATATAAAAATGGAAGGGAGAATTTTAAAAAAAGAGTTTTCCATTCCGCAGAAATAAAAAACGAAGAACTTGGACATTTGGCTGGCGTCTTTGCCGCAAAAGAAGCGGTGATGAAAGCTTTATCATTAAAACCGGGAAGTTGGTTACAAATTACAATCCGAAACAAAAAAGATGGCCGACCATTCGTTACTCTCACACCGAAGACAACAAAAAAAATAAAATTCCAAAGTTGTGATTTGAGTATTAGCCACACTGAAAAATTTGGCGTTGCGGTCTTTGTGGCTATTCTCTAATATAAATGTATGTACGAAATCATTCCGGAA
>CAYHYP010000075.1:0-3191 GCA_964360925.1 uncultured Gammaproteobacteria bacterium
TTCCAATTGGGAAATTTGTAAGGCCCAATCACCAAAACCCCGGTGTCTTCTATAATAGTGTTTTTATTAATGGCTCCGGTTTCCAAGCCTGCAGTTGCCGTAATTATTTTAAATGTAGACCCGGGAGGATATATCCCGGAAATACTGCGGTTAAAAAGCGGCTGGTCGGGACTGCTTAAAAAGTCGCCAATTTTATCCGGATCAAATGACGGCCCGGAAACCAAAACAATAATTTCTCCTGTCTGGGGTTTGCTGACAATTATCGCCCCTTTACGATCGCCCAAAACGCTGTAAGCCTCTTTTTGCAAATAAAAATCCAGGGACAGTGTCAAATTTTCACCGGGAAAGGCTTTTAGAGTGGAAATCGTCCGCAATTTTTTTCCGGTGGCGTCCACTTCCAGCAATTCTTTTCCGTCTGTCCCCCGCAATAAATTTTCATAATATTTTTCCAGGCCGTCCTGTCCGGCAAATTCCTGAATATACCCGAGGACATGGGCAAAAACCGGCCCGTATAAATATGATCTTTTGGAGTCCACTTCAGGTTGTTTCCCGGCCGCTTCCAACTCTATCGCCTGGTCTTTGGAAACAGAAGTGTTGTTAAATCTGAAGGAGGGTAAATTGGCCGTCAGAGGAATATTATTTCTGTCCATAATAATCCCCCGCGGGGCGTGGATCGGGACGTTTCTAATGCGGTTGTTGTTGGCCAAATTACGGTAGTAACCCCCCGCAAAAATTTGATTGTTTACCAGGGCCGCAAGTAAAATCAAAAAACATCCTAAAATAAAAAGGCTGATAACCGTAATCCGGACACTTATATTGTCATGAACTCGCTCTGTGTCATGCTGAACTTGTTTCAGCATCTCTTTCCCAAACGGCTGTTTGGAAACGGTTATAAAATCAGAAATAGAATCGCCAAGCATATTCCCAAATTAATTGAAAAATAACAATAAATAGAATCGCCCAACGCCAATTATAGGCAAAACGCGTTTTAAATAAAGAGATTAGAAAAACAAAAAATAGGTTAAAAAGAGAGGAAAAACCCAAAAATCCCCCCATAAATAAATCACTAATTAGGCCGGTTATAAAGGCCACTAAATATAGTTTGTCAAAATTTTCCTTTAAAGCCAATATTGCTAAAATTATTATCATTAATTTGTAATTACAAATACCGTTGTTAACTCGTGAAAATCTACTACCGGGACAACGGTGATTTTTTGAAAGAGATCAGACTCTATTTTTTGTACGTCTCCTACTTTTCCCACAATTAAATTGGGCTCCAGATCGCCCTCCCCGGAAGTCAAAACGATATCATTTACGGCAATTTCTTCATTCACGGCAATCCGGTCCAGTGACATTGAGGAATTAAATTGTCCGGAAACCAAACCGCGGGATAAACCTATTTTCACGGAAGTTTTGGATTGTGGATCCGACGGCAACCTTACAACGGCAGTCCGGGGATTAATTTTGGAAATTTTTCCCAGAAAATTATCAAAAATAACTACACTTTGCCCTACACTTAGTCCGTCTTTTTCCCCCGCGGCAATTAAAAGATAGTTTCCTGAAAAAAGAACGGTGGCGGGAACAGTTGAATGAATAGCTGTCTGCGAAACACCCATTTGCTTCCGCAAAATTTCATTTTCTTTGGCCAGGGCTTTGGATTGTTGTTCAAAAGAAATAAGTTCTAAATTGCGCAGTTCCAAATTTTTTATTCTGGCCTCTCCCGAACGCCAAAAAGTCAAAAAGGAAAACGACTCCCCGATTCCTAATTTTATGGAATAAAAACCGTATTGAAACGGCATAATAACTGCGGAGGAAACCGATTTGATGGGATCTAAAATTTTTTGTTTATCCGCGGCAAAAAAAACAAGAGAAAAAAGTACTAAAACCAAAAACGTTTTTAGATTTAAAGATTTCATGTAAGGAAAGTATACTCTATTTTCCTAGGGCTTTCCTCACCTTTTCCCCTGCCCAATCCTCCGGCAATAATTCTTTTGGCAAACAGGGATCCGTCATCAAAATTTCCAAATACTTCACACGATACTTCACCCTCAATTCTTCCATTTTGCCTGTATGTTTCTTATCACGATCGTGAGTAGTAACATACACCTTATTTAATTTATTAATTTCTTCTAAAAGATCATTGTATTTTTTATTGAGCTGATAAATTTTCCATATTTTATTTATCAAAAGCTCACGGTCTCCTGCCAGAATTTCCTCTACTTCCAGAACAAAAATATAGGCCCCCATTTTATTGGCTTCCACATATTCGCGCATATCTTTGCCAACATTATGAGGTGTAATCCAAACGGATTCCTGAAGCATCCCAAAACCCAATTCTTTTAATTTATAACGAAGCAAATCCCTAGTACGACGGTTAATTTCTTTTATATCAAAAATTACCACTCGCCATTTTTTATCCCATTTTTGATTAGATAAAGCCAGCATGGGAAAATCACGAACGGTTTTTTCCTTCCCTTGGGCTGTTAATCTTAAATAAATCTGGTCACCTTTAACAACTTTTTCAATCTCTTTTGTCCGTAGTCCCCGCTCAATCACCCTGGAAAAATTGTGTCTTTTATATTGACGGGGAACCCATTGATAAAGTTGTTCTGCTTTTTGAGATCCCAAACCAAGAGGATCTTTTATCTCTTCAAAAATATCTAAAGTACCGGCTAAACCAAGAAGCAAAATATCCTTCGGCCTCAATAATTTTTTCATCTTACCTGTATGTTACAACTCACGATCGTGAGTTACAAGATACAAGGAAATCATAAACCAATTCTTTTCCACTTTCTTGGTTTGGAGAAACGTGGTTTTAGATTTTTGAGATCATCGTCAATGCTCTTCACTATTAGGGTGATCTTTTTACGATCTGATTTTGACTTATCTTGTACCAATTCATCAGCTAGTGAAATCGCATTTTTTTCCGCCGGGATTAATCTGGTATCCCCTCGCCCGTCCAAATTTTTAAGCACTCGTTTCCATTAGCGACTTTTTTCTGCTGCCTTGTTTGCCAAATCCATTGCCTTCTTGTCTTCTTTGGATAATAATACTATTGGTTCTTTCTTTGCCATATCTTTTGATTATACTATTACAGTCAAAAATGTGCAACTATGGACCGAGTCAAGTTCTCTTGAGATCATTTCAATCCTCCCGTAACCCGCACTCTTTCCAAAAGTTTATTGTCCTCC
>CAYHYP010000076.1:0-3182 GCA_964360925.1 uncultured Gammaproteobacteria bacterium
AAAAAAAGATACTATCGCTTCGCTCCAGGATGACGAGTGAAGGAATAAATACTGGTTATAAAGTTATCAATCCCGCTACCAAGAAAGAAATTCCGGTTTTTGTTGACGAATACGTTTTGGATACCGTTGGTACGGGAGCCATTATGGGTGTTCCGGCATATGATGAACGTGACGCCGCTTTTGCCAAAAAAATGGGTTTACCAATCATTAAAGCTCCAATGACAAATTTATCTAATTTGTCCAATTTGACAAAGCCTACGGTTATCTATCATCTTCGTGATTGGTTAGTTTCCCGTCAACGTTATTGGGGCGCTCCAATCCCTATGATTAATTGCTCAAAATGCGGCTGGCAACCGGTGCCGGAAGATCAATTGCCGGTTTTGTTACCCGATATTACTGATTATGTTCCCGAGGGGAATGGTAAAGGACCGTTAGAAAAACACCCCGAGTTTTATAAAACAGTTTGTCCAAAATGTGGCGGAGAGGCAAAACGGGAAACCGATGTTTCTGATGTCTTCGTGGACAGTTCTTGGTATTTTTTGCGGTATCCCAGTGTTGGTCTGGAAAACGCTGATAAATTGCCTTTTGATAAAGAAATGACAAAAAAGTGGTTACCGGTGGATATGTATACCGGCGGTCCGGAACATGCCGTTCTGCACCTTATGTATTCCAGATTTGTGACGATGGTTTTAAAAGATCAGGAGTTTATTGATTTTGACGAACCATTCAAGAAATTT
Source organism: uncultured Gammaproteobacteria bacterium (assembly GCA_964360925.1). GTDB lineage: Bacteria > Patescibacteriota > Microgenomatia > JAMCZE01 > JAMCZE01 > CAYHYP01. Next base: position 738 of record CAYHYP010000076.1, read on the forward strand.
TTTGCTCACGGAATGCTAATTAAAGATGGGGCCAAAATGAGCAAAAGTAAAGGAAATGTTATAAATCCGGACGAGTACATTGAGAAATACGGCGCAGATGCGATCCGTCTTTATTTAATGTTCATGGGACCGGTTTCCGAAGGAGGGGATTTTAGAGACACAAGCATGCACGGTATGCGCCGTTGGGTTGATCGGGTTTATCGTATTATTTCTGCCAATTTTACTAATTTGTCCAATCAGACAAATTCCCTCGTGGAAAATGAATTAAACAAATTGGTTAAAAAAGCTGAAATTGATTTTGAATCCCGCCATTACAACACGACGATTGCCAAAATGATGGAGTTTGTAAATTTAATAATGGCGGAAAATTTATCGTTAACCACCGATCAAATTAAAAAGTTTTTGATTGTTCTAGCACCATTTGCACCACATTTAAGCGAAGAATTGTGGTCAAATAAATCTAATTCCATCCACTCTCAACTCTGGCCCGAGGTAAATGAGGCTAATCTGACAGAAGAAACCGTTACTATAATAGTATCCGTCAACGGCAAAGCACGCGATATTATGAAAATTAGCACTCAAGACAAAGAAATGCTTGAAAAGGATCGGATTATTCAGACCGCCCAAACAAGGGAGAAGGTAGTAAAGTATTTAGACGGCAAAACAATCAAAAAAATTATTTACGTTCCAAACAAGGTTCTCAACCTTGTAGTTTAATTTTATAATGGATAATTTACAAGAATTTACGACACTGTTGCGTCGCAAATTGTATATTGTGGTTGGAGGGTTGGGAGTATTTTTGATGTTGGTGGCACTTATAATAAACTATGTCAAAAAACCGCCTGCGGCGAACCAGGCAGTTTTCACGCAACCCGGGATTTCTCAAAAAGTGAAAGTAGACATAGAAGGAGCGGTGGAACAGCCCGGAATCTATGAGATGGCGAATGATTCCCGCATACAAGACGTGCTCATTACCGCAGGTGGAATGACACCGAAAGCAAACCGAACATATGTATCACAAAATATCAATCTGGCACAAAAGGTATACGATGGACTAAAAATTTATATTCCTGAAATAAATAGTAATTTGACCAATTTGTCAAATTCGCCCAATTTGTCAAATTTGGTGAATATTAATACAGGGACTCCGTCCCAACTAGATACTCTCCCGGGGATCGGTGAAGCTACTGCCAAAAAGATTATAGACGGCAGACCCTATCAAAACATCTCACAACTGATAGAAATGCATATAGTCACCCAGAGCGTTTATACAAAAATCAAAGATTTGATTTCTTTATAGATTCCGGGTCAAGCCCGGAATGACACTGTGTCATGCTGAACTTGTGTGAGTGTCATCCCGAACTTGTTTCGGGATCTCTCGCGAATGCGAGCGTCTGACATTCGTCAGAGATGCTGAAATGAATTCAGCATGACATTTATTTACCTTCAAGAGGGGAGGTCTCTGGAAGCTATGAGTAAATATAAATATATTTTATTTTCATTGATTTTGGCTGTGAGGATGTTGTGGGTTTTTGGGAATCAGTCCTCACAAACTTCCACAAATGACCCGGTGATAGCCCTACAGACCGTTGTGGCTTCAAACGTCAAGGACAAATTTAATAATGTTTATCAAGCAGGTTTACCGTCCCCACAAGCCTCGCTTTTATCCGGAATCGTTTTAGGTGGCAGAAGCGTGGATAAAGGTGTGAAAAACCGGCTGACAAACGTAGGACTGTCTCATATTGTAGCAGCTTCAGGAATGAATTTGAACTTTATTGCGGGAATTGCCTACTTTTTTCTCTTTCCTCTTAAAATAAAGAAGATATACAAAGTAGGGATTGCGATACTGTTTATATCATTTTACGCCACAATAACGGGGTTTGACCCTCCCATTGTGCGTGCATTGATAATGTCCTTGGTGGTTACCGTTGCCGGACTTTTGGGACGACAGTCATCAATGACTACGGGTTTAGCCATAGCCGTTTTCATAATGTTATGGGTCAATCCTTTACTAGTTATCAGCCCCAGCTTTTTGCTCTCATTCACCGCAGTAGTAGCCCAGGTCTCGTTAAGCGGTCTGGTGTTTGGTGTGCCAAAATGGATGACTCCTGTTATAGAGGTTTGCCTTCAAAGTTTTTTTGCTTCCGTTTTTACGCTCCCGGTTATTTTGATCTTTTTCGGCCGGATTTCACCGATTTCCGTTTTCATAAACCCTGTAGTATTGTGGACAATTGAGCCTTTGATGATCCTCGGCGGACTTGCGGGAATTGTGGGAATGGTGTGGATAGAGGCGGGGAAGTTCATTTTACTGCCCGCCGGAGTGCTGTTGTCATTTATTTTTAAAATGGTTGATTTGGCAACCCAAATCTCCGGATCCGGTATTAAATTTAAATTTAATGAAAACTCCCTCGCCCTCCTTTTCACAGGGGGATACTACCTTTTTCT
>CAYHYP010000077.1:0-3174 GCA_964360925.1 uncultured Gammaproteobacteria bacterium
ATGCGAGAAACGAAGTGACGAAGCAATCTTCTTTTGTGTCGTCATGCTGGAGCGAGTGAAACGAGCGATAGGATCTATTTGTTAAGTTATTTCTGCATTACGTATTTTTGCCCAAATTAATTGAGCAACAGGACTTTTACTTTGATCAACGGAGATGTGGTCAATATGAACCATTACATCGGTGTCTCGGATACGACACTGGGTACGATCTCCACAAATTGTTGCGTAAATTCTAACACCATCGGAATCCCTAGAAGGGTAAGAAGAAAAACCGGGGGCCGGTTGTTCATGGTAAACACTTTCGTAAACCTCATTAAACCCCGAGGCAATTTGTACGCCTGCTTGCCACTGTTCTGCTGAACTAAGGTGACGACTTAAATGAGCGAGGGTTGCTCCTCCTTTATTTTCTACTTTTTTGAATAAACTGCCTAACATTTTTAAGTTACAGATGTACCTCTATATGATTTTGGGGCCATCCAGTCGGAGGGAACGGTATTGGATTGTGGTTGAACAACCTGTTGTACCGGCTGTTGAGCAACAAAAGCTTTTTTGGCTCCGCCACGCAGACAAATAGCGGCGGCTTCAAGCGTTGCCGCGGCAACTTTCGGTGATTGGAGATTTTGCGTGGCATCCAAAATTCCCTGATAAAGGTTTCCGGCAATATCGGTTTCAATTTTAGCGTTAATAGCCCGCAAAAGAAAAGTTACAATTTCACAAACGGAAGCCGCTTCGGGTTCTACCAAATTAAATTTTCCGTAATCTTTATTGGGATTTTGATTATCAATATTGATGATTGGAGTACTTGCCATAAGATTTTGATCATAAAGTGCCCCAAGTTGGGTTGGTTCCAAAACTTCAACGGTGATAATAAGGTCAGAAGCCGCACCGGTATAAGAGAAATTAAAGTTCTTGGGATCGGGGACAAAGCCGTCTTTTGGGGCGATTGTCAGTTTAAAGCTGTCATCCAAGGTTCCTGCCTGCCCTTGATCTTCCATATAGGTAACCTTTTCAAAATCACCCATGGCATATGGCTTGTAGGTAATCAAAAGGTTTTTTCCTGCTAATGAGGTTTTTACTTTGTCAATTCCCACCAAGTTGGAGACAGCTACCAAAGGTTCTGATTCCATAGCTACGGTGACGTCTTTATCCATTTTGCTTAAAGCAAGATACAGAGACAGGCACGATGCCATGGTATCAATAGAAGGATTTTTGTGGGTTAAAATTAACACCCGTCTGGCGGTATTAATCAAATTTTGAATCTGGGCTAAATCTTCATTTGTCATATTACAGCCTATAGGCTATTATATCATCTCCTGGCCTAAAGTCAATTTTAGAGTCAATTAGCACTCCGCATTCCTTGCCTTTTTCCACTTTATTAATCTCGTCTTTTCCTACCCGGACAGAAGTTATTTTCCCTTTCCCAACTATTTCATCCTTACGCATTACTTTAATTAAATCTCCCCTGGCCACCCGGCCGTCAAGAACTTTTGTTCCGGCAATTTGTGACTTTTCGTAGGGAAAAATTGCCAAAATTTCCCCTGTTCCCAAAATTTCTTCTTCAGGTTCAATCACCAACATTCCCGTAGCCGCATCGTTAAGTTCATCCAGAAGTTCATAAATAATTTTATAAGTTCTAACCAGGACCTTTTCATTTTCCGCCAGTTTTTGAGCCGACAGTTTGACATTAAATCCCAAAATTATGGCTTTAGTGGATTTGGCCAATAAAATATCCGCGTCAGTGATATCTCCGGTGCTATTTTGAATCACTCTTACATTTTGAGGAATTTTGGCTAGGATTGCTTCCAAAGAGCCGTTGGTGTCTGTTTTTAAAATTATATTTAAATCTTCAGTAGTGGTCATTCTGGCAAGAGAAGCGCGGTCAATATCTACTTTTGTCCAGCCTAAAACTTCTACCGGTGTGCCCGGTCCGGCGCAGGAAATGTTTTTTCCTTGATAGTTAATCAATGCCCGGACATTGTCCTGCCCAACTTTAATGGTGCCGTTACGAACAATGATAGTAGAAACAGGTCCACGGTTTTTATCCATTTTGGATTCTATAACGGAAAATTCCAACGGGGCTTCGCTGTCTCCTTTGATTTCATTGACTTGACCAAGAAGGTCAACAAGATCCAACAACTCTTTAATTCCCTCATTTTTTTTGGCGGAAATTTTTACGAAAGGGACGTCCCCACCGTAATTTTCTAAAAGGACTTCATGACGAAGCAAGTCCTGAATAACTTTATCGGTATTTGCTTCCGGAAGATCCACCTTATTGAGAGCCACGATATAGGGTATTTTGGCTTCTTTAATTAGTTTTATGGATTCGGCAGTTTGAGGCATTACGGAATCATTTGCCGCCACGACCAAAATAGCGATATCTGCAACCTCGGTACCACGAAAGCGCATTTGGGAAAAAGCTTCATGACCGGGAGTGTCTATGAAAGTAATGCCGTTTGCTTGGAAGGCTCCTATTTTTTGGGTAATTCCACCGTATTCTTTAGAAGCAACATCGGTTTGACGAATAGCATCAAGAAGCGTTGTTTTACCGTGGTCTACATGACCCAAAATAACTACAATAGGAGGACGAGAATTTTGCATTGGTTTTTTCTAAAACTGTCATGCTGAACTTGTTTCAGCATCTGCTGCTGGTTGTTGTTGATTGTTTTTTCCTTTAATATCAATCTTCCATTTGGTCAATTTCCATGCCAGACGGACATTTTGTCCATCTCTTCCGATAGCCAAACTTAATTGATCATCGGGAACAATAGCCACTGCGGACTGTTCTTTTTCGTCAAGAATTACTTCAATGTCTTTAGCCGGGGCCAAAGCGGCGGCGATCAAAGTGGCGGAATCTTCGGTATATTGGATAATATCCACTTTTTCATTGCCTCCAAGTTCGTTGATAACGGACTGGACGCGAACTCCTTTTTGGCCAACTGAAGCTCCGACCGGATCAACTCCGGATTGGGTACTGATAACGGCTAATTTAGTTCTTCCACCGGCTTCACGGGCAATAAGTTTTACCTCAACGGCTCCGGATTGAAATTCCGGAACCTCTTTCCGGAATAGTTCAATCACCAAATTTTCACTGGCACGCGAAATAATTACTTCCTGTCCTCTGTTACTTTCTCTAATTTCTTTAATATAAAAAGTTAATTTTTGTCCAAGACGGTA
>CAYHYP010000078.1:0-3145 GCA_964360925.1 uncultured Gammaproteobacteria bacterium
TTATCATAAAAAGTTCTTGGAAGATCACTGGAAAGAAATATCAGAAAAATATAAACGATCGCAATAAAGGAATTTCCCTGCTGAGTGATCCCTACTTTCTATATCTTCGTAGATAATCTAAACTGCATCAAGGGGCCGTTGAACATGAAAGGAATTTCACGAAGAGCTCCATTACGGTGTTTATCTATTGAAAGAGTTGTTGGCAATTTGTCCGTTGGCGCCATATCTTTTGATTCATCACTGCGGTACAAAAACATAACCACATCCGCATCCTGTTCAATAGAACCCGATTCACGGAGATCCGAAAGTTGTGGCTTTTTTGACCCACGGGCTTCTACGCTACGGTTAAGTTGCGACGCGGCAATAACCGGAATCTTCAATTCCCTGGCCAAATTTTTTAAAGATTGGGAAACCATAGAAACTTCCTGAACCCGGTTTTCCAATCTTTTTCCCGGATCCATAAGTTGTAAATAATCCACAAATAAAACCTGCAAACCATGTTCCATTTGCAAACGCCGTGCTTTGGTACGCATTTCCATAATGGAAATACCGGGTGTATCATCAATATAGAGCGGAGCTTCCGCCAAAACCCCCATCGCCTCCTGCAACTTATCAAAATCTTCATCCTCAAGTTTCCCTGTTTTCAATTTCCAGGAATCAATTCCCGCCTGCAAAACCAAAAGACGGTCTCCCAACTCCTCCTGACTCATTTCCAGGGAAAACATCCCCACGGGAATATTTTGTTTCACCGCCACATTTTGAGCAACATTTAAAAGAAAAGCAGTTTTTCCCACCCCCGGTCGGGCAGCTAAAATCAAAAGATTGGAATCCTGCATTCCGGCCAAAACATCGTCAAGATCTTTATATCCCGTCGCTACCCCCCTCATCCCCGCTCCCCGTTTTTGGATTTCATCCAGACGATCAAAACTGTTTGCCAAAATATCCCGCATGGAAATAAAATTCCGTTCTAAATTATCTTGGGAAATTGAAAAAATCCTGGACTCGGCTTTATCCAAAACATCGCGAAGATTTTTACCGGTGTCAAAAGACATTTCCGCCAATTCCGCAGAGGCAGAAATTAATTCTCGTTTGGCGTGAAGCTCCCGTATCATTTTTCCGTATTCTTCAATGTTGGCCGAAGTAGGAACGATTCCGGTTAATTCAGTGAGATATGCCGAGCCACCAACATCTTTATATTTTTTATCTGATTTCAGTTTTTCTGTTAAAGTTAAAAGATCAATGGGACGCCTCTCTTCGTATAAACCCAACATAGCATTAAAAATCATTCCGTGGCGGTCTTCATAAAAATGTTCCGGGCGCAAGAATCCCGCCACTTCTACAATGGCGTTTTTATCAATTAAAATCGCCCCTAAAACCGATTGTTCCGAAGCAATACTTTGCGGAGGTATTTTTGCACTTGCCATAAATAATTAAAAAAATAAATGTGTCATGCTGAATTTATTCAAAGAAAAGCTTTGCTTATTTCAGCATCTCAGATCCTGAAACAAGTTCAGGATGACAATAAAATATTATTTTAAAATAATAACCATTGTTGTTTCCGGCAGTTTATCTTTGGAGATTACATATTTTGGTTGAGAAACAGCTCCCTCTGCCCCCAATTCCTTAACAAATTTTGCAATATCTTCTTCTTTTCCACAAGGAATTACCACTCTTGCCTCCAATTTGGCTATCGTTTCTCCGTCTACTACCGCCGACACCAACAAAATATCAATAGTTCCGATTTTATCCAACTCCGCCTCAGAAAGTTTTTTTCCATAATCGCCAAAAAAACAGACAGAAATATCATCAATGACCACACTATAAATCTCTTTTTCTCCAAAGATATCCACTCCCCCTATTTCATACTCTCCCGGCCCGGGAACCACAAATTCCTCCCTGTCAAGCCCACTTAAAATCATAGATTTGCCCAAAGGGACGGACGTTATTGTTATTTTTTTACCTTTTATTTTAAAACCGTCTTGAGAAATTTTTGTTATTTCCATAGTGCCTTTATTGTTGTCCATTTTAACCGATTTGACAAGATACTTAAATGTATCATAGAATCCAAGACGAGCCAGATGGATAAAGAAAAATTGCTTACTATCGGAATCGGTTTATTGGTAGGAGTTGGCGTAGCCGTTTTATACTTTACCGCTACCAAATTTATTCCTCAAATAACACGGAAAAATCCTGTTGCAATAATCCAACCCCAAACCCCTAGTTCTCCTTCCATTGAAAACCAAACACCTCTTTCTCTAAATTTTCCCCTGGATAATTCCACCGTTACCGATAGTATCAGTACTGTTTCCGGGCAAACCGATCCCAATGCAAACATTATTATTTTCGCAAATACCGGCGAAAAAATCGCTACGGCCGCATCAGATGGAAAGTTTAATGAAAGCATTAAACTGGAGGAAGGTTTAAATATTGTTTCCGTCACTGTATTATACGGAAACAAGAATCCCGTAACTATTATTAGAAATGTGACATTAGAAATTAGTAAATGAAGAAAATAATTTTAATTATCATCGTGTTTTTTGTGTTTAGCAGTTCCATTTTTGCTGTAGAAACCTCTACTCCATCAGCTAAACAACAGGACTTGATGGACCGTCTCACTACAAAAGTTGCCGAGTTATCCAATCAACTACGTAGAACTTATTGGGGAAAAGTTAAATCAACGGGGACATCATCAATCTCTCTAAGTACCCCTGAAGGAGATAGAACTATTACTACTAATGACGTCACGACATATTTCAGGATTAGAAGCGGAAATAGAACCGAAATTAACTTTTCCGGTCTTAAAACGGGTGACGATATCGTGGGAACCGGAACGGTAGATCCACAAAATAACGAAATGACGGCCCGGCAAATTATTGCAAAAATTCAAAGATATAATTTGGCGGGAACTATAACTGAAATCAACAAATCAATAATAGCCGTTCAGGATTTTTCCGGCAAAATATTTCAAATAGATTTTTCAGACGCTATTGCTTTAAAAAAGACTGATGTTGCAGGTAAAATTTCGGTCGCAAAATTTAGCGATTTTCAAAAAGGTTCATTGGTTTTCGTGATGGGTTATTTTATTGATGCCACAACGCAAGAATATTCTGTTCTCAAAGCCCTTGTCTATCTTCGCTAATTTAGA
>CAYHYP010000079.1:0-3051 GCA_964360925.1 uncultured Gammaproteobacteria bacterium
CTTTGAAAACTGCAAGCCGAAGAAGAAATCTACTTCGTAAAAGAGGTTTCAAAAGCTAAGTGCTAGTAGAAATACAAACACTGCTTACAATTACGTGTATCAATTTGCATACGCTAGTTAATAAGCTGTTCCTTGAATCTTTTCTCAATGGGATTTTTGGAGCATAAACACAGTTGAGATGCTATTAATAAAGGTTGATTTTCTTTATTAGTTAAAGACAATAAATCAAAAACACATTTGTTAGTTTCATCAAACTAAACAAGCTTGTAGAAGTTTAAAAGTTATTTTTTCACACAGGGGCTCACCCCCCTCATCTCCACTATTTTATATCAATAGAATATATTTTAGAACCGGAGACAAGGAAGATTTTTTTAACGTTTTCGTCGGCTAACACTATTGCTTTTGTAAAATTTTCAGTAAAAATATATTGGGATTGATAAACCCCTTCTTTGTTAAGAACTACTACCCGGTTATTATCCAAAATATAAATGTTATTTGTTTCATCGGTTGCAAAAATTGATGAAGGATTAGCCAGCGGAGTGTCCAGCCCAACAATAGTGAAATCTACGGTGGATCCCGCGGAAAATTTTACAATACTGCCGGTGGAGGAAAGAACATAAACAAAACCGTCAATGGCAAAGTCCACAACCCGGGAAAGATCTACGGAAATTCCCGTTTGCAGATAAGGAACTAAATCCACAAAACCCAGATCCGTTCCCTGATATTTCCAAATTTGATTAGCCCGGGGGTCAAGAAGATAGATGTTCCCTGCAAAAAATTTTAAACCGGAAATCCCCATCCATTTGTCAGAGGGTTTGGCAATTTGTTTATTGATAGAAAAAATTCCTGAAGAGTTTGCCAGATAAAAGGCGTCGGCATTTTTATCAATGAAACTCGTCGTTTTAAAATTATCTGACCCGGTAACAATATTGGCTTTTTTGGAATCGGCCATAACGGAATAAACGGATCCATTGACAGAGTCCGCCAAAATTATTTCCTTTTTGATTAAACTTGCTCCGGAAATACCGGCATTGGGGCGAAGTAGTGCCAAATCAGAAAAAACAACAAGGTTGTCAACCTTGTAGATGTGGGAAACTTCGGAAATTTTTAGATTAAGATTTTGTAATAATTCCTTTATTTTAGAAATTGCCGGGTCTTTTTTTGTTTGCCAATTTTTTCCATATGCAAATTCTGCTTTTGCCAAAAGATTATTTTTAGATTGTAAAAGAATGTCCCGGGCCATAATGTCATTTAATCCCACAAGTTTATTGGCGGAAAGAAGTTCCTCCTGGGTTTGTTTTTCAATATCCGCTGTTGCCTGAAGTTTTTGATCCAAAGTTTTGGAGCGGAGTTGGTAAGCAATAAAAGAAATAATAATTAAAAGTAAAATAAAAACACCATAAAGAAGACGGCGTTTTTGATTGGTAGGAATAAAAACCTCTTTTTTTTCAATTATATTTCCATCATTATTTACAATTATATTTTCATCATTATTTTCTTTTACAAAAATAAATATAGCTGCCAGTGCACCTTCCTGGTTTTCTATATTTGGAGCAAATTGATCCTTTAAACTTTCCGGTGAAAGAGTGGGATCAATGGAGGTTGGGGGAATAACATCTATAAAATTACTTGTGGCTAATAATAATAGATCGCCGGAGGAAACATTGCCGGACAATGATCCCGTTGAGGATGACAAGTCAATTATTTTTCCATTGCGGAAAAGTCTCGTGACCACTTTTCCCAACATTGCCAAATGAAGTTTTTGATTTTCAATTTTGGCAATGACAATGTTGCAATTGTCCGGGGCGTAGTTTTTTACCAGATCGCAGGGGAAAATTTCCGGATTTTGGTTTACACTGTCTTCTATTTTGGTTAATAATTCATGTCCCAAGGTGGAACTTTCCTGTTGTAAAAAAAGGATAATGTAAAAATTGCCAAGAGATAATGTTTGGCAGTAGTCCTGTGCAGAGGTCGGTCCCAAAATAGCTGCGTGTTCCCGCATAGATTTAGTATACAACTTTTGCTACGATGGAAGTATGGCGGATGAAGAAGAAAAACCAAAATACTACGGTGAAGAGTTGGAAGAAGAAGAGAAAAAGCTTTATGGAGAGCTGGCGTATAAAAATATAAAGAAAAATGAGTACGAAGAAGCATCAAGGATTTGGAGAGAAACTACCGCTAAAAATAGAAAATTTGCTCAGGAGAGTCTTGGTAGAAATATAGAATATCTGGATTCTTACTTCCTAAATTATACCCAGAAAGCAAAAGAAGCGAGTGTTTATGAAGAGTTACTTCTTAAAAAACCGGATGAAATAACAGGGGAAACTCGGGGGGACATGGCGAAATTGGCAAAAAATCTTCCCCTTTTTGACAGTTTTACTACCCAAAAAAAATCGCTTGAAGAATTAATAGACGGACTGGTTCCGGCCAATCAAAATAGTACGTTGGAACAAATTGCCTCACTTTTTACTCCGAAGCCGGAAACATATTCGCTGGCAATTATTTATCCCAAAGTATTTGAAAAGTATGATTACCGGGAGGCGATGTATTCTCCTCAATTTTGGGAAGATACCCAAAAATTACTGGCAAGCGAATCCGGTGACATAAGCATGCTTTTGGACAAATTTAGGTTCAAGTTGTTGGAGGTGGGAGTGGCAGATATCAGAGAAAATTTGGCTCCGGCACAGCCTTATAAAATTAATTTGGGTGTTTTGGAAGCACAAATGGACGAAATTCAAGCGCAGAGAAAAATTTTAGCCGGAAAAAGAGCCAGGTGGAAAGAATATTATGAATATTACAAACAAAAACTAATAGACAAAAAAACAATTTTGATGGAGGATGGGATAGAACGGGTTGCAAAACAAGCCGCCGATCAGAAACTTAAAGATGAAGAAGAAAAAGAGAAACTTGAAGAACAACAATCAGAAGCTGGGAACGGCGCCGTTGAACGGATACCGGTTCCGTCAAGTCCAAGCCGAGCCGCCACGCAAGCAATTAGAGAATTGACGGCGGCACAAACTTCTTCGCGGGAAAGAATTTTACAGGCGGTGG
>CAYHYP010000080.1:0-2997 GCA_964360925.1 uncultured Gammaproteobacteria bacterium
TTACCAAAGGAGAACAAAAAAGATTTGGAAGATATTCCAAAATATATTCTTAAGGATTTGGATTTTAGATTCGTTTCCGGTATGGACGAGGTTTTGGATATAGCTCTTGTGCGAAGACCTAAAAAAAGTGTAAACTAATTTGTTATGTCAGATACAAATGATATTCAGGTTTTAGATCCGGTAGAAATTTCCAGTCAGGCAGAGACTTTGGTGACCATAACCGGTTTAATCCAAAATTATATTTCTTCCATAGACCGTCTTAAAAAAGAAATCTCCGAAAACCGTCAAATGTTGGAAGATTCTTTTATGAATGACACGACCTATAAAGAAAAAGAGGAAAAAGCTAAAGAAGCAAATAAGGATAAAAACGTGTTTAAACAACAGATTTTAAAACAGCCTACTTTAATGGCCTTATCTGAAAAAATAAAAGATTTAAGAAGTTCAATGAAAGATTCCAAACAACAACTTTCTGATTATTTACAGGAATATCAAAAATTAACCGGGGCAAATGAAATTGAAGACGTCCAAGGAAATCTAAGCGAAATCCGCTACACTGCCAGGTTAGTCAGGCCCTCAAAAAAGTAACAAAGTCTTCATTGTAAGGGTAATTGTGATCGGCCGCCGGTTTAGAAATAACTTTAATATTTGGGTTAATAGAATGAATGAAATTTTTAATAGAAATAAACGATCCATGTTTGTCGTTTTCATTTTGAATGCATAAAACATTTTCTGGGGGTTTTGCCTTAAGGGCATCGTAGTACTGATCATTTCCCGGTAAAAAATCGGCTATCGGGATACCACAAAGAATAATTTTATTAATTTGATAGGGAATTCTTTTTAGAAGAATCATTGTCACCATTGTTCCTATTGATTTAGCAATAATATTGATGGGTTGTTGTTTAAGAGTAGTGATAATTTTTTCCGCTTCAATTTCCGGCCATCCGGTTTCCGTCTCATTTGTTTCCCAATGAGACCAATACCAGATTACTGTTTCAAATTCCGTCAAAAGACGATCTTGGATACCTTCCGCCTCGGATTTATTGTTGATGGAATAACCGGGTAAAATAATCGTTTGCACTATGAATGTATTATTCTATAAACAACGTGACCTTTGCGGTCTCGGATTTCTTTGATATTTAAACTATTTTCTCCGGCTATTTTGGGGATTAATCTATTTAAAGCTTTTATAATAACAATCCAAAGTTCCCCTTTCGGGTTTAAGTGTCGATAGGGTTCGAGAATAAATTCTTGGAGAATTGCGTCATCGCCGATTTTGGCAGGGATATTCGAAACGATTAAATCAAAGGTTTGATCCGAAACTGATTCCAGCCCTAAACTTCCGATTGCTGTTGCGTTAGGAATATTATTTTTTTGAATATTAAGATTGGCGTAACGTATTGCCAATAAGTCTCTGTCTGTCATGGTGATTTTTGATCGGCTAAATTTAGCAGCCAAGCAAATTCCGATCGGGCCGTAGCCACAGCCTAAATCTAAAATAGAGGAGGGAGTTGTTTCGGGAGCAATGCTTCGGATCAGGATGTCTGTTCCGTGATCGATATCAAACGTGGAGAATAAAGTTTCTCCCAGATCAAAGTAAAACTTTTTCCCTTCAAACGGATAAACAATTTCTTTTTTAAAATATACGTCCATGGTTGTATTATACTTATATATGGTGATAAAAAAGAAATTAATTACGGCAGCATTGGTTGGAACAACACTTTTGGCTGGATTCGGTTTAATAAATGTTGCGCGAAGGCCAATACCACAAGGCCAAACTGTCATTGAAGTAATCGATGGAGATACTTTTTTCATCACAAATCACCAACGTGTCAGAATTAACGGTTTGGATGCCCCAGAGATCCAAAATTGTAACGGAAAAGAAGCAAAAGAAGCCTTGAAAAAACTAGTTTTAAACAAAAAAGTTATATTAAGTAACCCAGTTGTTGATTATTACAAAAGAATTGTTGCTTCGGTTTCGGTTGATGGGATTTCTGTGGGAGAGTATTTGATAAAAAATGGCTTCGCTATATATAATTCAACTGGTGATACTGATGAGTATTTGCGCTCCGCTGGTAATTTTGCCCGCGAGCAAAAACTTGGGATTTTTTCGTCAAAATGCTATCAAATAGATCCTCCGGATCCTAAGTGTCCCATCAAAGGGAATTTTGAAGATAAAACGGAGAAAAAAACATACTACACGCCCGATTGTCAGTTTTATAAAACTACCGTAATTATGAAATTTAAAGGTGAACAATGGTTTTGTTCCGAAAACGAAGCAATAAAAGCCGGTTTTGAAAAATCAAAATATTGTAAATAATTATGTTGCGGGACTTGGATTCGGACCAAGATGGCGACCTTCAGAGGGTCGAGTCCTACCATTAGACGATCCCGCATCTTTCGTATTATACTAAATGTAGATTGGGGGTGAGAAAGTATGTGTAAAAAAATAGTGAAGTATTTTCCAGCTCATATTTTGATCGGTGTCGGGATTGGGATTTTAATTGCAGGACCATTCATTGCTCCTCATCCGGTTCGTTGGGGAGTAGGGTTGCTAGTATTGGGTCTTTTGGGTCATATTTATCCCACATTTGTGAAAAAGTAACGCCTATTAAAAAAATTAAGAAAGTGGAGATCAGCCAAAAAGGATCGGTGTTTTTATTGTAAAAAGGTTCAAAAATTAGTCTGATAATTATGGTGTGCGAAAGATAAATTAAATAAGAATAGCGTCCAACATAAATTAAAAATTTTTTAAAAAAATTTTTAATTTTGTCAAAAACTAAAATATTACTTCCCAATATTATGAATATAGAATAAAAAAATACAGAGATTTTAGAACTTCTGGTGGCGATGAGTATATTTTCATTGTTTTTTAATAAGTTAAAACAATCAGTAATAACCCACGCCATAGTTATAAATATTGCTAAATAGATTCCGGAGTTAATCCGGAATGACACTGTTTTTTGTGCCAACCAAATTCCCAAAATAAAGTAAAAAACC
>CAYHYP010000081.1:0-2957 GCA_964360925.1 uncultured Gammaproteobacteria bacterium
CGGCAAAAATTGGTTTTTTAAGAACAGCCAAACCGACAGCTCCAAAATAAGCATAAACCAACATGACAAATCCGATTAATTTCTGTGGCTCTCTAAAACCATACAGGAACGGAACTTTTTCGTACAGAGAAAACATAAAACCGGAAATTGGCTTTAGTGCCACCCCGCCGGCAAAATCCAAAGCCAAAAAAGCCAAAATCATCAAACAAACTGCCAAAGAAAAATGAGTATCATTTTGGTTTTTTACACTCCGGAAAGCTCCATAACCCGCAAGAACAATAAAAAACAGAGAAAGAACCGGCCAGAAAATAACAACAGATTTTGGAGAAATAAAATAATCAAAGGCTTCGGCCCAGAAACCATAGCCCGACGAAAGATTAAATACCAGGCCCAAATTCGGATCGGAAATGCTTTGAAAAGACAGCAAATCCGTCCGGTTAAAGGTGCCTACAGATTGAGCAATCCCCGAAGTACCGAATAATAAAGCCAATAACCAATTAATGTTCATTAATAAAAGTAAACCGGCTAAAATAACCACAAACCGGAATTTGCACTTCCAAAGAGAATAAAAAAGTACTAAAACGCCGGCAACAATAAAATAATGAGTAGACAAATTAGACAGAACAGTTAGAAGTATTGCCAAAGGAACCAAAGAAAACTTGAGCATTCTATCAATAACAAACGGCATCAGAGCATAAGCCAGAAGCAACCACCACTGCCCCACCATTATCCGTTCGTAAACAAACGGGTTAACCGCATAAAAAACTCCGGCAAAAATTTTTATGGCACGGTTTCCGGGTACCAATCTTGCCATTCCCCAACCGGAAAGAAAAAAAATCGCAAAGAGCAGGATTTTTTGTATCCAATATGACGGTAAAAAAAGATTTAATCCGGTAAAAAAATTACCGAATAAAAAAGACGGCGACCAAAAAGAAACCCAGGGCATTTTTACAGGAACACTAAACGCATCCAACGTCAAAAGATGCCCGGGTGCCAATAATGGGGCAATAATAACTGCTCCCAGAACAGAAAAAAACAAAACTAAAATATATTTAGACATTAATTTGTTTGAATTCCATATTTTCAGAATTTTCTATTTTAGGGGTTCGTGCCCATTTTATGCCTTCCTGAATTAGTCCCGTTACTAAGAAAATATAGGCAAAAACTGCGGAACTTTCGGCAGCGCTTCCCTTTTTAAGCACAAGCATGATTGGGCAAAAAATTAAAAAGAGCAACGCCAACCCAAAAGCGTAGCGACCGTCATGAAATTTACCCAAAACAATAACAAAGGCACCGTACCCAACAGCGGCGGCCAGATACCCCCCAACCAGGGGGTAAATTAACAAAGTAAAAAGAAAAATTCCTCCGAGTTTTAAAAAATTATGAAGGGCCATAAAAACCGCCAAAGACAAAATTATGGCCGGAATAATGTCAGAAGTTAAATAAAGCACGGTCAGGAAAATAACCGAAACAGTAATAATTTTTGAGGGGACTAATTCCTTCATACTTAAAGTGTACCATTTTTTTATTGGGAAAATTCCATCTCGTCAAATAGGGTTACCCCTCCGTCATATACGGATATACCCACACCACCCTCTTTAAACTCACCGTCTATTGCCTCACCCAAAAAGGTATATGTTTTATTATCTCTGGAAATGTAAAATTTGAGACTTGATCCTTTTACTTCGGCTTTAAGCCATAAAGGCTGATCTTTCTCCACGGCAAAATTGCTGATTATTCCGTTTTTTAAAATAGTCATAACCGCCGCTTTATCCACCAAACCCAATTTAAGAATTTGCCAACGGTTCCCATTAACGCCGTCTATGAAAAAATAATATCCGTAGCCGGTATTGTAATCACCGCGGACAAACAAACCGCTTCGCGCACTGACTTTTAGCGGTTGAACCTTGGCTTTAAAAGTAAAATCTGAAACTCCGCTGATTTTTTTTATTAAGGCCCGACTGGCGGCAACGTTTTTACCCTGAAGAACCACGTTGCCTTCTTTAGTTTTCACCAGATCCAAAAAAGAAGGGCTTAACGTTAACCAATCGTCTAAATAATCTTCCGACTGAAAGGCCGTGATGTTATCAAAATTCACCGTGGCGATAGAATTAAACCGGGAACTGACCTCTATTCCCGCACGGTCGATATTATTCCAATTCAACGCGCCTCCGCTTGTAGCCGTTATGTTTGACGAGAATTTCATTTTATCAATTTTTAAGTGGTTCCAACCGGCTGCAAGATTGATTAAAGGATAATAAAAATAAGCGGATTTATCTTTGTTTCCGAAGTAAAGTCTTACCGCTTCAAGATCTGAAGGATCGGTTTGAAGATTTACGGACAGTTTGAAAAACTGGTATTTGGAGAAATCAAATTTTTTAAGAAGATAGGCTTCTTTTTTGACGTTATCCCTTGACTCCAGAAGAAGAGAGGATTTACTTATCCACGTAACCGTATCATCAAAATTTTCATCGCCGCGCCATTCTTCTCCGTTTACAAAGAAGCCCATGTTTATAACGGCATCCTTGGGATAAGAAGAGCTGTTCAGTTTATAATTTTTATCTCCGAATTTCAGCTGAACAAAATTAATAGGATTGGTCACTTCTACGGAACGGAAAAATTTTGTAACAATACTATTATTTTTTAACAGCAACAACAAACTTCCGACAGCCAACGTAGCAACGATAATTATTAAGGAAATAATAGTATTTTTATTCCAGTTCATTTTTTAATCCGATGCACTGCTATTATCATTAGACAGGCAATCAGTGTCAAGCCGCTAATTATAAGACCTATATAGGCAAGCCTTTGTGGCCAAAATTCAACAATAAAATTTATGTCACAAGGCGTTGAAGTACAAATTTTAGACGGATCAATAATCCAACTGTTGGCATATCCGTTGGTCTTAAAATGAGCCTTTTCAGGAAGAGGAGTTTTCAACCATGTTTGCCAAATTT
>CAYHYP010000082.1:0-2880 GCA_964360925.1 uncultured Gammaproteobacteria bacterium
TCGGCAACAAAAACAGCGTCACAAAATTTAAATGCAAGCCATTGTTGAAGAAAAAGAAATGGAACAAGAGATCCTTTACCTTCAATTCTTGCCCATTCCAGATAATCATAATTAAAATTAAAAACAAACTTCTTTTTGAAAAATATTTTACCAACAATAGCGGGTATTGCGGCGCTTGGATGAAAACATCTGAATACATCACATTTTTTATAGCTGGCGAATTTAATTAAGGGCAATAAAAATCCATAAAGATATCTGTGCACTATGATGGTTGGACAAATAAGGTGACAATTTTTTGGAAGATTTGGATATTTTTCAACTGCGTAAGAAAATACGGATATATTCTCAAAACTTTCTGAATATTTCTCAAGGTAATATTTTACGAACCGAACATCCTGGCCATATTTGGAATAATTTTCCAAACTTTCTCCCAATGGCAATAAAATTCCTAAATTCATATTAATTTTCTATATAAATCTAAATATTTTTTAACTGGCTCCGTTTCAAATTTTCTTTTTAGTGATAGATATTCCGTAATAATATTTCTTCGTAGTTTTTTGTTATTATTTATTCCTTTGATTATAGCGTCTGATAACTGTTTTTCATCGGGATCAACAACGTATCCGGTAACCCCATCTTCTACAATTTCTTTAAGACCGCCCCGATTAGTCGCAATAACAGGAACTCCCAAAGCGATTGCCTCGAGGGTTGTGCGACCAAAAGACTCCGGATAAATAGAGGGGGTCACCTCTAAAAAAACACTTTGTCTAATTTTTTGAATATTTTGATAACCCATTCTCGGGCTAATGACAATAGTTTTTGAAATATCTAATTTGTTCGCAAGATTTTCATAAAATGAGGCATCACCATTGCCAATAATTTTAAGTTTAAAGTTTGGCAAAACTTGATTTACTTTTACCCAAGAATGCAACAATAAATCTAAACCTTTGCCCGATGACAATTTTGTGGCATACAAAACTATTTTTTTAGGATATTTATTAACTACGGGTTTTGTGAATTCAAAAATATTATAAATCACGTTGGCAGAAATTCCGTTAATAGATAACGTCTCTTGTTGTGAATAACTACCACAAATCTTTTCGTCTGCCAAATTGGCAAAAAATTTCAAAATAGAACACCTTAAACGTCCATTAATTGCAAATAGAATGTTTATTATTAGAGTGATGACGTTCTTATTTTTTACTTTATCTTTATAATATTGTCTAAAGTCATCAATAAAATAATCTTTAAAATTACAAGCTTTTCCATTATTTTTTGATAAACACCAACCATAATTACAAAGAATTTGATTATCCCGAATACTTAAAACCGTTTTCTTGCCCAATATTTTGGATGCCAACCAAACCCCCGGAAAGGAATTTACGCTCTGGCAATGGAAAATATCAGCCTTAATTTTCTGGTTTTTCCAGATAATAATAATGGTTAAATATAGCCATGTTATTGGATTTGCAAAAAACACTGGTGAAAGTTGTGATGAAAACTCACGAAGTTTTACTGGCCACGGAAATCTTTCAACGACGACATCGCCAAGATCGGTAATCTGACCATATTTTGGGGTAAGAACAACAGCTCTCAACTTCTTTGCGAGTTGAAATACACTTATCTCCGCCCCACCATGAATATATGGATAGTAATACTCAGTGACAAATAAGATTTTCATATTTCTTGGCTGACCGTATCCAACTAAAGTTAATTTTTCGAACTGTAATAGGATTAGTAATTTTTTTGATCCATAAATCAGTATTTAATGGTGTATTCTCAACAATTGGTGTATTAGACGCAACTACGGGTTTTCCGCAAGCCATCGCTTCCGCCACTGAAAGACCAAACCCCTCTTTTAATGACGGATAAACAAAAACATCTGCAAGATTGTAATAATTTACCTTTTCTTCCTCAAGAACTTTGCCGGAAAAAATTACGCCTTTGGGAGCCTCTACTTCTAGTTGTCCCCTCAATGGACCATCCCCACAAATCATCAAAACATAATTTTCCGGAAGTTTTTTTAAAACTTTAAATAAAAACGGAATATTTTTTCTTTCAATCAACTGCCCCAAAAAAAGTAAAACTTTTTTATTTTTTAAATTATATTTATCTAATAATTTTTGGTTTTTGGAAAGTGGTTTATATTTTGAATCAATTCCGCAAGGAATAACGATAGATTTTACTTGATATCTTTTTTCAATTTCATTTTTGGTAAAATCACTGATTGTAGTTATCGCCGTATAGTGCTGAATTAAATTTCTATCAATAAAACTAAATAATTTGTTATTTGTTTCTAAATGAAGATAGGAAGCCGTGATTTTGACATTTGGAAAAAATAATTTAAAAAAAATGGCGGCAGGACCAACAAAATACGGAGAGTGAACTCGCAAAACGTCAAACCGATACTTCAATTGTAAAATAAATAAGTACGGTAATATTAAAACGTTAAATATCCATGGTGGGTAAACAAATGGCGTAGGAAGAAAATAAACTTTTGCGTGTTTTAATGATGGATATTTTTTTCCCCACGGTAATATGATTAAGGTTTCAACTCCAAGATTATCCAGTGCTTTTATCATTTCCCGGTCATGCACTTCCCCACCAAGATTTGATTCGGGAGATAACCCAAGTTGGGGCGAACAAATTTTCATAAACTAAAATTTAAAAAAGTTGTAATATCTGACTTTTTATTAAAAACCCAATTCCCCGCACCAAATAAATTGCTTGCCAATAGGGATAACCGTATTTAATAAGAGCGTTCCATTGGGAACAAAGGGCTTCCCAGGCAGAACGAACCCGGTGTTTTTGGGTCATATTTTGGCTGCGGTATATTTCCGTAACCAAACTTTCGGAAAAATTGGCTACCGGAAATTTTGC
>CAYHYP010000083.1:0-2875 GCA_964360925.1 uncultured Gammaproteobacteria bacterium
TCATCAAGAAATTGCGGATGAAAACGTGGATAACTTGGGATGGTCTTTTGCTAGTTTTTCCGCATCAACAGTCCTTGGTATTGCATTACTATCAAATTCAAATCTTACCGGACTGATATCTTTGTTCGCTGTAGCATATTCTATAAGAATGGTAACAGAAAATTCCTGTGCCTACATAAAAGAAACAGCAATTGTTTCTGAATTACGAAGACGGCTTGACACCACAACTCTTCTATCCTCAATCCAAATTCAAGAGGATCAAGATGAGCCCTAATCTCAAGATATTTGAATTCGCAGGTGTAACTCCTGCGAAGCTAGATTTTAAACATTGTCATTGCGAGGAACGTAGTGACGAAGCAATCTTCCCCAGTCTCGTCATCCTGGAGCGAAGCGATAGGATCTATTCGTTTTTTGAATTCGCAAGAGGTCCTCTTGCGAAGCTAAATTCAAGCATTAATCACAATCAGCGATTTTTCCGTTGCAAATTTTTTATCAAGAGCTTCTCTAACTAAAATTTCTTCTTCAATTTTCTCTTTAGACCCTCCCAACACTATTTTTGCAAAATCTTTATCAAATACAAAAGGCAAAAAACCGTCAGAATACAAAAGAACGGTATTCCCCGGTATTAATTCATAAGCTCCGTAACGAACAAATTGGACGGCGTTTTTTTCTCCCGTTAATACCCCAAAGTTTAACTTTTTGCCCTCAAACTCTATTTCCTGATGATTTACAACTTTACTTCTAAAATAAACATGTTCCTCTTGACTCCCCGGAGCAAAATCACCACGGTTTTCAAACTGGGCCAAAAATGGAGAAACTAACTGTCCGGCACTGATAATATCCAGCTCTCGATTACCAAACTGGTCAAGCGCCATAATTCCACAGTCACTAATTTGGCCATAATAAAAAACCCCATTATCAATAAAACCCGCCACCCCGACAGTTGCCGCGTATTGCTTTGATATATAATCGACAGTCTTGGGAGTTACGCCTAAATCGTCATTTAGTTTTTTTATTTTTTGGTTACCAAAATCAAACGCCTCCTTAAGTCTTTCTAGCGGTTTTAAATCCGATTTCTTCAAAAACTCAATCACAGAATTGGCTCCCGTTTCTGCTGCTTTTTGACCCGGGGAAGGATTAGGGTATGGATCCTGAAATAAAACCGGCACACCATCGAAAACTGCAAAGTAATTACCGTCTACTTTAACAAAATCCTCGTCTGGGACATTTCGGTCGTTTTTTTCCGGCCGCCGATCAGGACAATGAAACTCTAAAACTTGGTGCTCCATCCCCACATTATATAACTTGGTGATAAAATAAAGGCGATATGGAATATAGTTACATCGATTCCAGAAAATGGTCTGAAATTATCTGTCGGCCAGATTGGTATTTAGAATTAGTTCCTGAACTTGAAAGATTAAGAAAAAAGACTGACCAATCCACTAAAACTGAAAAAGAAAAACTCGAAGAAGAAGTGGATACCTTTTTTGAGCAACATCTAGCTAATGGAACTATCGCTCTCGGAAAGGAAGTTGGTAATTGGGATAATGAGAGAAAATCTGTGGAAATTATAATTATTCACCATACCAGTATTGATCCCGGAATGACACCAATTCGTCTTTCGGCAATAGAATTAATCCGACTTTACGCTCCATATTATGCTAATCCTGTTGACCCAAACGAGGTTTACATTAAAGGAAAACCAATCTCGTCTGGCCATGCCAGAGAAGGAAAACAAGTTTTCTGGCCGTACCACTGGCTGATTCGCACAGATGG
Organism: uncultured Gammaproteobacteria bacterium; assembly: GCA_964360925.1. Classification (GTDB taxonomy): domain Bacteria; phylum Patescibacteriota; class Microgenomatia; order JAMCZE01; family JAMCZE01; genus CAYHYP01. The sequence goes on from CAYHYP010000083.1 coordinate 1,777, forward strand.
AACAGCCGTAAGACTACTTCTTGATAATGAAATTGGTTGGCAGGCGGGAAGTTGGGATATAAATTGCAAAAGTGTAGCAATTTGTTTTGACAACAATTATACCGATTCCCGCCCTTCAGAAATTGAACTTCAAACGGCGGCAAAAATAATCAAAGAAAATTATAGTTTGGTTCTCAAAGACCGGATTTTTGGTCACCGGGAAGTAAATCCTAAAACAATTTGTCCATCAAATCTATTTTTGGATTCAGAAAATGAAAAAGGCTGGAAAATGGATTTATTGGGGCTTATCTAAGTTTTTATCTACTTCTTGGATTTTTCCGCTTGACAACTGCCACTTTGTGGTGTACGCTTTTATGTACATATGCCTACACAAACTTTTATTTCTGCTACTAATGCCCGGAAGGATTTTTTTGATATCTTGGCGGGCCTAAAGAATTCTGCTTATCCTATGGCTATCACCAACAAAGGTGTCCCCGAGGGTGTTTTGATGAGTTGGGAGGATTACAATAGTTGGTTGGCAACACTTGAAACACTTTCTGATCCAGAGTTAATGGAGTCTATTCGTGAAAGTCAAAAAGACATCGCTCTAGGACACACCCGCTCTTGGAATGAAGTAAAAAAAGATTTAAGATTAAATGATGGTTTATCAGATAGATCTAACAAATCGGGCCGAAAAAGAACTAAAAACACTCGATAAACTTTTTAAGGAGAAGGCTTCCCTAACGATCGATCTTCTTGCTAGTAATCCTTTTTTGGGAGAAAAAATGGGTGGGGAATTTCGTGGATGCTACCGTGTAAAAATTCCGCCGTTACGGATTATCTATATTTTAGATATTCCAAACAGAAAAATAATGGTTATTGCTATTCGTCACCGCCAGGGGGCGTATAAATAGCGTTTGCAAGAGGTGGTCTTCACTTGAGTTTAGATTCTGGACCCCGATCAAATCGGGGTGGACAAGCCAGAATGACGACTGTATAATGAGAACGTACCGTAAAGAGCGGCACAATTTTTGTTATGGCGGAAAAATCGTCAAAACCATGGAATAGTGGGACAGCCGAGGAAAGAATTAGAGCATATGGGAATGAGAATAAAAACATA
>CAYHYP010000084.1:0-2700 GCA_964360925.1 uncultured Gammaproteobacteria bacterium
GGGCAAGGATATTTATTACGAGGCTAAATTTTTAATCGCCCTTCTCACCTTTTCCCCTACCCAATCCTCGGGCAATAATTCTTTTGGTAAACAGGGGTCTATCAGTAAAATTCTTAAATATTTCTCCCTCACCTTTAACAATTCAGTTGTAGGTTTCATGTTGCGATCACTATATGTAACATACATACTCTTTAACCTCTTTAATTCGAACAATATCTCATTATATTTTCTATTTAGTTCTTCTAATTTCCAAATTCGTTCAATTAACAATTTCCTGTCTCCGGCCAAAAAACCGGATACTTCTAAAACAAAGGCATAAGCTCCTAATTTTTTAGATTCCAAAAACTCTCGCATATCCTGACCTATATTATGGGGAGTTACCCATACAGATTCCTGTAGCATCCCAAATCCAAGCTCCTTTAATTTCCTCCGTAAACTTTCTCTGACGGATTTATTAATTTCTGCAATATCAAAAATTACCACCCGCCATTTCCCGTCCCATTTTTTATGACTCAATGAAAGCATGGGAAAATCTCTCTTTACTCTTTCTTTCCCGACTGAAGTCAGTCGCAAAAAAATCTGACCGTTTTTAATAATTTTTTCTAAATCTCCAGTAAGAATACGATTGGATACCACTCTTGACAAATTATGTTTATTAAAACGCTTTGGAACCCAACCATAAAGCTCCTTTGCCCCATATGCAGAAATTCCAAGAGGATTTTTTATTTCTTCGTAAATATCCACTACTCCTGCAAGACCCAAAAGCAAAATATCACCGGGATTAAGAAGTTTTTTCATTGTAGGTATTGTGACGCGATCGCAACATATAACCTACATGTAGGTTAATATACTTTAAATTTTATTTCAACCCCCCTGTAACTCTCACTCTTTCCAAAAGTTTATTGTCCTCCAAAACTTTTCCGGTGCCGCGGACGACGGCAGTCATAGCATCATCTGCCACCCAAACGGGAATTTTTACGGCTTCGGACAACGCTATATCTATATTTTTTAATTGTGAACCGCCACCGGCCAGAGCCACTCCCCGATTTACTATGTCTGATGCCAATTCCGGTGGAGTTTCTTCCAAAAGAGCAGATACTCCCCGAATAATTTCGTCCACGACAGGTGCCAAGGCTTCACGGATTTCCGAGGAAGAAATTTTTAAAGATTTTGGCAATCCGGATTCAATCTCCCGCCCTCTGACCACGGCATATTTTTCTTCGGTGTCTCCGGTGTGTCCGGGATGGGCACTTCCTATGGAAATTTTTAAAATTTCCGCGGTTGGTTGGCCAATCAAAACGCCGTATTTCATTCTCATAAAAGAAATTATGGCTTCGTCCATTTCATCACCGGCGGTTCTTATGGACCTACTAACCACTACGCCACCAAGAGCCGTTACAGCCATTTCCGTTGTCCCACCGCCAATATCTACAATAATACTGCCGGTAGAATCGTCAATAGGAAGACCGATTCCAATCGCTGCCGCCATCGGTTCTTCTATTAAATAGGCTTTTCTGGCTCCGGCGAACAAAGCGGCCTCTTGGACGGCCCGACGTTCCACTTCGGTTACTCCGGAAGGAATGCCAATGACCACTTTGGGTTTGGGGATTTTGGGAATTATCCCCGGAGTTTGGTGCACTAGTTTAATGTAGTTTGATAACATTGCGGCGGTGGCGTCAAAATCAGAAATGACCCCGTCAGCCAATGGACGAATAACGGAAATTGTGCTTGGAGCCCGGCCCAACATTTTTTTGGCTTCTGTCCCCATAGCGATCACATTTTTTGTTCGTTTATGGATAGCCACTACGGACGGTTCGCGAATAACAATTCCCTTCCCTTTGACCAGTACCAGAGTATTGGCGGTACCCAAATCAATTCCCATGTCATGGGAAACTAAACCAAATAAACGGTCAAACATACTATTAATGTAGCATTTTGAGGGAGAAAAAGGAACCTTCAATTACACACTATTTGGATCTATGTTGTTTTCTCTACAATAATTTATCCATTTTTGTTGTCCACCAACTTTACCACATATGCTATTTTTAGTATCTGATAGTTGTCTTCTGTTTTTTCTTTCATTAAGTGCTCCATCTATAGCTGCAGATGGTGTTGCATGTGGGTTAAACACGTCAGGGCTACCAAGAATCATAATTCTATTACCACCCGGAAGATCGGCAGCAAGAGCTATTCCTCTTTCATTTATTCTAAATTCAAGTAAATAAAGCAATATCGAGCCTAAGCCTCCTAATACCCAAAGCGGGTTTACATCTCCGGTTAAATTATAATCAAAATATAATCCTACCGATGATCTAAGTAATCCCCACATACAAAGACCGTCCATTGCGGCATTCGTTGGGATATTGACTGCCGAAGAAAGATCCCAATCTCTTCCTTGACCACGAAAAAAAATATTACTTACGAATCCCGCTGAAAAAGCCAATAAATTGGGATCAATTGCTTCTAATCCTGGTGCCATATTCCGTATTATAGGACAAATTTTGGAAATTGCAAGTGTTAGTGAAGTCTGTATAATAATTAAAGAATGTTAGGTAATATTTTTGCCCTTTTATTTTTTCTGGTCCCTCTGGTTTTTGTAGCCAATACGTCTGAACTTTTTGAATTTAACAAAATGATGTTGACATACGCTTTTACTATTTTAATAGTAGGAGTTTGGCTTTCCAAAATGGTTTTGGCTAA
>CAYHYP010000085.1:0-2690 GCA_964360925.1 uncultured Gammaproteobacteria bacterium
TTTGCATCACCGGGGCTCCCGTGTGTAAAAAATATGTGGTTTCCAATCACGCTTGTGTCTTGCAAAATGATGCTGATGGAACAGTTTGTACAACGGATAAATCATGTGTCTCGGGAGTTTGTACTCTAATTCCAAACGAAGCCAACGCCTGTTGGGGGAATTTAGGGACAGGGGCAAATGCTGGAAGGTGTTATGACTGCAACGGCGACGGAGTTATCAATATTTTAGATTTCTCCTGCTTTGCAAAAAGATGGAGAGAAAAAATTTAATGTATTCTATGGCTCTTGTAGGATTCGAACCTACACCGCCCGCTTATCCCGCAGATGTTTGGGTTACCCCGCCAGAGGCGAGGTCGGGCACTCTGCCTCACTCTTTAATATTTTCATAAAAAAAGTTTCATCTTGAGTTAAAGAGCCGGCTTAATTGTATCATAAAAATAATTCGGATATACTTGTGTCATGCTGAATTCATTTCAGCATCTCTCGCGAATGCGAGAATATTCTCAAACAAGTTGAGAGATCCCGAAACGAGTTCGGGATGACAACAAGGCAAGAATAGTGTATGACCGAAAAACTGAAAAATTTTTTAGATCCTGAACTGCGCCTGATTTATGATGACGGGGAAAAATTGCTCGCATCTGCTTCCGGTGGTTTCAAAGATTTCTCTTTTGTAATTTTTCCCTTCGCTAAAGTTTATGAAGGTTTTTTAAAAAAATTCTTTTATAAAATTGGAGCTATAAATCAACATCAATATGAAAGTGAAAGGTGGAGGGTGGGGAAAGCGTTAAATCCCAGTTTGGAAAAAGAGCTACGACATGAATCGGTATATGATTTTATAAAACCAGATTTGGGAAATGTTTTATGGGAAGCTTGGAAAAATGGCAACACACCCCATTGTCTTTTGAAAAAGCAAGGATTATTATTAATCAATTAAATGCCGCCATGGAAATGGCCCTAAATAGTCTAAAAATGGGCAATCGGGCAATTGGCAATGAGCAATCAATGATACACGAATGAGCAATGGGCAATAGACAATGAACAATCAATGAATAATAAATATTCGGGGACAGACAAAGATATTCACGCAAGAATTTTTAAACATGTTACCTCTGGTTTAATTTTTCTTCGTTCAATCCCTAAAAATTCCGAAACACTTTCAATTTTGGATCAAATTGGCAGATCTTTAACTTCAATTGGAGCAAACGATCAGGAGGCTGACGCAGCGTTAACAAGAAAGGATTTTATTGCAAAATACGTAATAGTAATAAAAGAAACTCAGGAAACAGTATATTGGTGGAAAATTTTAAAAGAGTTAGGTTATGGTGATGAAAAACTTGATCAGTTGATAGATGAAGGAAAAGAAATTTTTAAAGTTATTTCGGTTATTATTAAAAACACAAAAATTCATTGATTGCCCATTGTCCATTGTTTATTGAATTATTTATAATGATTGCGTTATGCATCTAGCTCTAACTGATCAAAATTTTGACGAAGAAATTAAAAAGGCTACGCTTCCTATTCTAGTGGACTTTGCGGCCTCGTGGTGCGGACCCTGCCGCATGATGGAACCAATTATTGAGGAGATTGCCAAAGAGAACGAAGGGAAGCTGGTGATGGGGAAGTTGGATGTGGATGCCAATCCCAAAACCGCGCAAAAATTTAATGTGATGAGTATTCCCACTTTGATAATCTTCAAAAATGGAAAACCGGTGAAACAAATGGTGGGGTACCAGGGGAAAGAAAGTTTGGTAAAGGAGATAAATAGTTTATAATAAATTTATGATAGGCTTTTCAGAATTAGGGAATCAAATAAGAAACGCGATTGAGCACAAAGTTAAAGAGAGAGAGAGATTAATTGACCAAAATGATTGGGGAAAACTCCAGCCTTTGGCTACAGCGTTTTCCGGAGGAAAAAGGAAAGAAGTTGAACAAGCAGCTGAATTGATGGCAAAAAAGTATATGGGTCTTGGTGAAGAAAAACATAGGGGGCTACCGTATTGGATTGATGATAGGGTTTTGGCTGATTGTCATAATTTAATGTCCGTTTCTGACAGAGCAACTAACTCGTGTATCTTTTTCTTTCCGAATAATTTCGAATTAACTCCAGACGCACCAAACTTTTTTAAAAAATTTAATCAAGGAGCCGGTGGCAAATGGTGGCGTCTTGATGTAAAACAAAAAGGAAAAAAATATGAGGTAATTTCTTTGCCAGAATTGGTAACTGAATATTCTGGTTTGCCTCCGTCCGAACAAGATCACCCACAGGAATTTAGTTTGAATTAATTTTCTTTAAAAGATTCTGGACTCGGCCAGAATGACTTTATTTATTATTTTCTAACCATTTCTCACAATCCATAGCTGCTATACATCCAGATGCGGCGGCCGTAACTGCTTGTTTGTATTTTAAATCAATAACATCTCCGGCAACAAAGACACCATCAACACCATCTAATTCTCTTAATAATTCATCATTTTTTTTATGCCCAACAGCAATAAATATGCCATCAAAGTTCACAGTAGAAACTTGTTCACTGTTCACAGTAGAACGTAAAGATAAGGCTTCAACGTTATCTTTTCCTAAAACATCAACAATTTCTGTGTTAAATAAAATTTTTATTTTGGGATTTGCAAAAACGCGGTCTTGCATAATTTTACTGGCTCTTAATTGATCGCGTCTGTGAATGATCGTCA
>CAYHYP010000086.1:0-1239 GCA_964360925.1 uncultured Gammaproteobacteria bacterium
ACAAAATATCCGCGGGTAAATAATGCCGTGAATATAGTTAGGAGAATAACAGAAATCATTAAAATTACCAGTTTCAGATATTTATTTTTTATGAGAGCCAGAGCGATATAAATGGGGAAAATGGTAATTAAATATCTGGGCATTGAAGAAAAAGTGCCCGATAATGTTGGCAAAATCAAGGCAATCCAGGAAAAAATTAACCATTGACGGGGGCATTTCTTTTTTAAAGACAACCAAATTAGTATTGTTATTCCAAGTATAAAAGCCGATATTTCTGCAAATGCAATCCAAAAATCATAAGACCTAGGATTGACAGTTAAAAATATTTTAAAGTAACGAAAGACAGTTTGAAAAGGAGTTACCAAGCCGGTAACTGTGGTTGCCCGGCTACCAAAAGCGCTTTGGGCGGAAAGAAAAAAAAGGGGCTTGTCAAAACGCCACCAAAGATAAAGCATATAAAGACCGAGACCAATAAAAGAAAACTTTCCCACAAAAGATCCAATCAAACGTGTGCTTCCGGCCAGAATACTAAAAATTGCAGATAAAATACCGGTGGTTGAAAAAACCGCCAAAATTAATAACAAAAATAAAGACTCTGTGTATATCGCTCCAAAAAATAATGACGTGGGAAAAGCAAATAAAAATATCACTGCCCAATTGGCTGTATTTTCGTCAAAGTTTTTTTTGACTAATTTAAATAATAAAATTCCGGAGAGCAAAATGGACACATTGGAAACCAGAAACAAGGAAATAAATGGAGAAATTAAGTGTCCCAACATTGGATACAGCGGAAAAAATACCTGGGTTCCGAAACCGTCGTAACCAGACATTGCCAATGTCAAATAATGCACACCGTCAAAATTTCCCCAAGACCAAAGCCAAGAGGGTAACCCCGTCAAAACTAAAATTGTGTCGGCATAAGGGAAGCTTGATTTAAAAGGCAGTAAACCTTGAGCCAAAAAGCCGATTAGAAGAAGTCCAGTTCTCCAAACAAAAAAGATTAAAAATATTTTTTTATTTTCTATCCAAAACTTTTTCATATACTTTTATAGTTTCTTGGGCGGTTTTTTCCCAAGTAAATTTCGCCGCCTGTGTCATCCCGCCCACGGCGGGATCCCCTTTTATATTTTTTATTTTTAAAACCAGGTCATCAACATCTTCAATGTTTGCATAAGTTACCGCATCGCCGCCAATTTCTACCAAACTTGAGTTTCTGCCACAAATTACGGGAGTGCCACA
>CAYHYP010000086.1:1339-2665 GCA_964360925.1 uncultured Gammaproteobacteria bacterium
TTTACAATTATATTAATTAAAAACTTGACTAATTAGATTAATTGGTCAAATTGGATAAATTTACGAAAAAAGAAATATATATTAATAATATAAATAATTAAAAATTATATTTATATAAAAATATATCTTTTTTTAAAAAAATATGATGTATAGGATTTATAAGATGTATAAGAAAAATGAGATGCTGAAACAAGTTCAGCATGACACACCTACTCTTTTTTATCATAAATCGACTTGAAATATGCTATTGGAAAATGAAGTGCGGAAAATAGAGCCCAGATAAATCCGGGCAGACCGTCCAAAAATCCCAGATGGCGTAAATAAATTGTTAAAAAACCTTGATTGGCATCAAATAATGGTTTTAAAAATAAATTTTGCAGAAATCCTCCGGTAACATTTTTTGCCTCTATATCCGTATACCTGTTAAATCTGGATATATACCTGCCAAAACTTTCATCGGCAAAATGCAATAAATTATTTTCTAACCAACCAACTCTACCCTTAATTTCTATTTGTTCGTGAACACTTCGGCAAGGAAAGTGAGCGTAACCATTTTTTACAAGTCTTACAACTCCATCAGGATAGACTCCACCATGCTTTAAGAAACTTCCTAAAAAATAATTAGTTCTAGGAATAAAAAATGCAGTATAAGAACCATTATCGGTTCCAATTTTTCCATCTCTGGCTTCGATTACTTTCAGATGACGAGGAAATAAATCATTGCTTAAATTAGATTCGTAAAATTCCAGCTCTTGGTCGTTCATTGATATTACTTTAACTATTTCCTGAGCCAACTTAGATGAAACCTGTTCATCCGCATCCAGTTGTAAAATCCATTTCTTAGATGCTTTTTCTATGGCTTTTTGTTTGGTAATATGAAAATTTTCTTCGTGATTGACACTAAACAACTTTGCTTTATATTTTTTGGCAATTTCCGGGGTTTTATCTGTGGATTTCTCATCAAAAACAATAATCTCCCCGGCAATATCTTTTATAGACTCAAGACATTTGCCTAAAAATTTCTCTTCATTTCTGACCGCTAGGACTACCGACAGGTCAATCATAAAAACGATATTTTAATAACGCAAAAATGGCCTTTTTGCCATCTTTCCAGGTATTTAATTTCTTACCTTCATTATAATCCCTTGGCTTTGTAGTAATGGGAATTTCCTTGATTGTGTATCCTTTTTTAAGAAATTTTGCCGTAATTTCCGGCTCAAATTCAAACCCTTTGGCGTTAATTGTAATTTGATTTATGGCCTTTTTGGGAAACATTTTGTAACAAGTTTCCATATCCGTAAGCCAAGTGCCGTATAAAATACTGAC
>CAYHYP010000087.1:0-2638 GCA_964360925.1 uncultured Gammaproteobacteria bacterium
GAAATATATGATGGACCAATTAAGGATTTAAAACCATTTAATGGTAAAGGGAATTATTGCTGGATTAAGACGCAGTAATTTATATGTAAGTAAATAATTATTTTGAGATAAAATAGGGAGGTGAAGAGAAAAAAGACAGATCTCCCAACTTGTTTGGGATATACCCTCGCATTCGCGAGAGATGCTGAAACAAGTTCAGCATGACACTTGTAATTTTTTAGTGCGTAATTCGCGAAATAGTGCTATTTTGAGATAAAATAGGAGAGTGAAGGGAAAAAATGTCTAAACTTCTTTTAATTGACGGGCATGCGATTTTACACCGGGCGTATCATGCCCTGCCTCCTAATTTTACCGCTCCTGACGGCACCCAAACGAATGCCGTTTTTGGTTTTACCAATATGCTTTTGCGTCTGATTTCAGATTTGAAACCTACTCATTTAGTGGTGGCTTTTGATTTACCTCAACCCACTTTCAGGCAACAACTCTACACGGCCTATCAGGGAAAAAGACCGGATATGGAAGGAAATTTAAAAGAACAAATTCCTTTAGTTCATGAACTTTTGGATGCTTTGAAAATTAAATATTTTGAAGTGGGAGGGTTTGAAGCGGATGATGTTATTGGAACGATAGCGGCACAATCTAAAATAGAAACTATCATTGTTACAGGAGATAGGGATATGTTGCAACTTATAAATGAAAATGTAAAAGTTTGCGTTCCGGTAAAAGGTTTGTCTGAAACAAAAACTTATGATGAGGCGTTGGTACGAGCTGAATACAGGGTGGAACCCTGTCAATGGATTGATGTAAAAGCGTTAAAAGGAGACGCTTCGGATAATTATTTGGGAGTGCCGGGGATTGGGCCAAAAACCGCAGAGAATTTAATCCAAACCTATGGCACTTTAGAAGCAGTTTATAAAAATTTGGGAAAAATCAAACCTACTGTGGCCAAAAAACTTGCGGAAGGGGTTGAGAGTGCTGGTTTAGCACAACAACTGGCTAAAATTGTTTGTGATGTACCAGTGAAATTGGATTTGGAATTAGCATCTGTTGAAAAAATTAATTGGAAAGAAGGGGTAAAATTTATGCGCGAAATTTTAGGTTTTAAATCCGTGGCAGATAAAATTGAAAGAACATATCTAAAAATTCTTCCCCCTGAAAACCCACAATTAAAATTAATTTAATGTAAAATAGGGCAATGAAGATAGCTTTGGTGCACGATTATATTAAAGAGTTTGGGGGAGCGGAGAGGGTCTTGATGACACTTCACGAAATGTTTCCCGAAGCCCCAATTTATACTGCGTTTAGAACTCCCGGCTCTACCGCCGATCAAGCTTTTAAAGAAGCCAAAATCATTACTTCGTGGGCAGATAAACTAATTCGTTACAAAAATTTACATTCATTCTTGCGTTTTTTGGTCCCATTAATTTGGGAAAGTTTTGATTTTTCAAAATTTGACACCGTGATTTTATCCAGCAGTGGATATTTGACAAAACCGATTCATATCCCCAGACACGTTAAAGTAATTTGTTACTGCCATACTCCACCGCGATTTTTATATGGCTATCCAGGTATGGACTATCGTAAATACTGGTACGCCCAGGTTTACAAAACTGTTGTTGGTCACTTTTTACGACTTTATGATTGGTATGGAGCACAAAGAGTGGATCAGTTTATTGCTAATTCACAAGAAGTTGCTAGAAGAATAAAGAAGTTTTACAGAAAAGATGCGTTAGTTATTTATCCACCGGTAGTATGAAATACTTTTTAATTGTTGGCAGGATAGTGGGATTTAAAGGCGTTGATTTGGCTATTGAGGCGGCAAAAAAACTTGATTTTCATTTAAAAATAGTGGGAGAATATGCGGGAATTTACACCGAACAAGAAAAGATTAAAAAAATTTCCAATGAAAATATTGAATTTTTGGGTCGTGTTCCTGACGACCAATTAAAAGATTTGTACAAAAACGCAGATGCTTTTTTGGCTCCGGCAAAGGACGAAGATTTTGGGATGACAGTGGTGGAAGCAATGGCTGCGGGAACACCCGTTATTGCTTATAAATCCGGAGGATATTTGGAAACGGTAACAGAAAAAACAGGTGTCTTTTTTGACGAGTATAGTGTGGAGTCTTTAATAAAAGCAATAAAATCAATGAAAGCAATAAAATTCAATAAAAAAGATTTGCAAGAACAAGCAGAAAAGTTTTCAAAAGAAATTTTTGTTAAAAAAATGCGAACCGTCATTCTGGAAGGAGCGTAGCGACTGATAGAATCTGTCTTGGAAGATCCTATCGCTCATTTCATTCGCTCCAGGATGACGAAACAAGTATGCCGGAATTTCCTGAAGTTTCTACCATTGTTGCTCAACTTGACGAAGTTTTGAAAGAAAAGACTATAACTGACGTGGAAATTAGACTCCCGAAACTTTTTATTGGTGACAAAGAAAAAATAATAAATAAAAAAATTCTCGGGGTTTCTCGCAGAGCCAAAATGATAATTATTAAACTGGAAAATAATTTGAACTTATTAATTCATCTTAAGATGACAGGTCAACTGATTTATTCTGATGAAAAAAATATTGCCACTTTTCCAAATCCAATTCCGTTTGCGGGGAATACTTTGCCCGGGAAAACAACACATGT
>CAYHYP010000088.1:0-2575 GCA_964360925.1 uncultured Gammaproteobacteria bacterium
TCTATTCTGGGGATTAAGACATCAGGAGAAACAAAAAATTTTTGCCCGCAGAACACTGCAAAGCCCTGTTTATATTCTTCCGGTTTTTCGTCATTTAAATCCATAGTCATTTCGTAATATACTACATAAAGTAATGATTAAGTTTGCATTAAAGCTTTTTAACGACATTAACATGAAACCCAAAAATATGAAGGCGTTTGCGGTTGGCGCCTGCCTTCTCTTTATCTTTCTTGCCATAACATTGGCGGAAACTGCCGGTATTTTTTCAGCTTTTGATCCGGCAATTGTTAATTTTTTACAGTCCGGATCCTCAAGATCTATTGATGTTCCGTTATCAATTTTTTCTCTTCTGGGAAGTTTTGAGTTTACCAGCATTATGATCTTAATTCTTGGAATTATAATTTTCCGTAAAAAAAAGATAATTTATTACCCCCTGGCCTTGTTTGCGGCAATTTTGGTGTTTGAATTTATTGGAAAAATTTTTTTATATCATCCCGGTCCGCCATCGGATTATTTTAGATATACTTTGCCTTTTTCTTTTCCAACTTCTCACGTTCAAACTAAATTTTCTTTTCCTTCGGGGCATGTCAGCCGGACAATTTTTGTAGCTGTTACCGCCGCCTTTTTTGGATTAAAGTTTATGTCTAAAAGAAAATCCGCGTTATTTCTTCTTTTTTGGATCCTATTTTCCTTGATTATGGTTGTTTCCAGAGTTTATTTGGGAGAACATTGGGCAAGCGATACAATAGGTGGTGTACTTTTAGGTGGAGCGATGGGCTTTTTTGCTATTATGTATTTTTAACTATGAATTTAAATTTAGAAACAAAGATTTTTTTGGGGGTAAGTTTGGGGACTCTTTTAGCCGTAATTTTGGCAGGTGTTTTGTTGGGAAAAGGGAATACGGTACAAATGATAATTCCTGAAAATTCAAACAGTATTGGTCCAAATGATGCGAAGGTGACGATTGTGGAGTTTTCCGATTTCCAATGCCCGGCTTGTAAAGCCGCACAACCAACCGTTACTGCGGTCTTGCAAAAATATAAAGACAAAATTCGTTTTGTGTATCGGGAATTCCCTTTGCCTTCTCACGAGTTTGGAATGGTTGCAGCACAAGCGGCCGAGGCAGCGGGATTGCAAAATAAGTTTTGGGAAATGCACAAACTTTTGTTTGAAAAATCGCCTGATTTATCAAAAGATAAACTTTTTGAATACGCCAAAAGTTTGAATTTGGATATAGATTTATTTACGAAAGACTTTGATTCCGAATCTGTGAAGGCAAGTATTGCCAAAGATCAATATGATGGCAACGCTGCTGGCGTGGATGCAACCCCCACATTTTTTATCAACGGAACAAAATTCTCCGGTGTTCTCTCTCTTGCCCAATTTGAACAGGAAATTAATTCCAGATTAAAATAATCTTCCTCGTCATCCTGGAAGCCGCCAAAGGCGGCTGATAGAATCTTCCTTTGAGTTTTATTTTTATGTGCTAAACTTATTGCATGGTTTATCTTGGGTTTTTTAATATTCTATTCGTTATATTTACCACATTAGTTTTAATCAAAATTTATGGTAACTTTAATTGGAAAAGACAAACATACTCGGAGCTTGGAGACGGGAAACAAACTGGCAAGCAGTTTTTCCTGCTGTTTCGTTATTATTTCTGGCGGGGGGAATAAGTTTGTGCATGGCCGGACTGTTTACGACCGGCAAATATCCAATAATTCATGGCGTGGGAGCGGTAATTTGTGCAATTTTAGTGGCTACGGGGGTAATTCTTGTCTCCCTCAAAATAATAAACATTAAACCGTGGATTGGATATAGTTCTCTTTTAGCCACGTTCTTTATGCCAATAGCTTTTTTTATGCAGAGACGTTTCCCCGGCGGGCAGTGGGAAACAGTTCTTTTCAGTTGCGTTGCCATCTGGAATATTAGTTTTACCTTCGCAATAATCTAACAATAGCAACTTCACTCTTTCAGGTGGAATGAGTTCTCACTTTGTGACGGTCGTCATGGATGTGCCCACCCATCACACACCAGGTGTGTGCATATTGCGAGGAGCGTAGCGACGCGGCAATCTTCTTATTTATTGCAAAACGTTGAAGTAATGGTAAAATGGGCTCATAATGATTAGAAATATAGAGCAATTGATAACAGATTGGGAATTTGAAGCGGATAATGATGGCAATCCTCCAAAAATAACTGACGAAGAAAGAGAGGCTTTGGCTCGCGAGTTATTAAAAACCCAAAATGAACGGAAAAAAATACGCGGATTACCTCTAATTGGAATGTCAGAACAACAATATAGGAGAACAGTGATGTTAAGTCAAAGAATGGGATCAATTCACAATTTTATTAGAGAGACTTTAGTTGAAGGTAAATATGTTAGTGATACTGCTGTTCAAAATTATGTAAATGAAATAGGTAAAGAAAAAAGGCAAATACATTTGTGGTGTGGATTGAAAAAAAGCATAGATTCCGGGTCAAGCCCGGAATGACAAAGAGATTCTATCGCTTCATTTCGTTCGCTCCAGAATGACGGATTAAGGAAGATTGCTTCGTCATTTCATTCCTCGCA
>CAYHYP010000089.1:0-2527 GCA_964360925.1 uncultured Gammaproteobacteria bacterium
ACAGGGTGCAACCCTGTTACACCACACCGTCATTCTGGGCGGCTCCAGAATCTATTTTTCAGAAACATGAAGAATTTTGTAAGTTTTTTTATAGTGATCAAAAAGTTCATTCAATCTCGGAACTATTTCGGAAATTCTAACCAATCCTTTTGAGGTTTCTACCAAAGGATCAACAATTCTTGGTTTATTTGGCCCGGAAAATTCAGCCAAATTTGGTTCAACATAAATAAATTTTGTGGTAGGATTTAATCTTTTTACACACTCTTTAACCTGCTTATCATCAATTTTTTTCAATTTAGCAAAAACTTGGTTGTCAGTTCCAAAAAAATCTTCAAGAGTAATTTTTTTGATTGCCATAGCCCTCTTTAGGGCTGTTGCCAAAAGATAAAAACTCCCATGGGAATTAGGATCAAGCCATAGTAATCTTCCAGCATTAAGAAACAAAATCGCATAAAGAGAAGCCAGGGATCTATCTTTAAAATAAAATACGGAATTTTTTACAAAGAGACCGTCGAGAAATTCTTTGACTAAAGAATTGGGAAAGATCTGATCAGGGCGGGTATCTCTTAAAAAATAATCTATTCTGTCCGCTGAAAGATCAGGAAGATCGGCCTCCAAAAAAGGAAAATTCTCTTTCATTAAAATATCTTCAACTTTAATTTTGTGCTTTTTTAGAATACTAGGAACTTCGGAATTCATAATTATTTTCTCAGTAAATTTTTCATGAAAAGTGTGATCTTCTGTGGGAAAAACAACGTCAATTACGTGAGAAAAGGCGGTATGAGGAGTGTCATGAAGTAAACCCGCAACTTGCTCTTTAATACTAGCTCCATATTTTTTAAGTATGAACCAGACCCCAATACTATGTTCGTATCTAGTGATATCTCTTAACGGCTCCAAAAAAACCGGCCCCCCGGATTGATTAATATTTTTTAACCGTTGCATTGGAGAACTGGCAATAAGCTCAATAATCAGGGGACTATCAATTTTTATTTTTCCGTAAACCCTATCTTTTATTATCATGGAGGAATTGTATCAAATATTTTTGATTCTGGACAAGGCTGAATGACCCAATTATAATCTCCCTTATGACCACTGCATTAACACGATTGGCAGGAAGCGCTTTTGAGCTTACCATTACTATGCCTTGGGCGGACGTAAAGAAAATTTACGACACGGTTTTTGAGGAATTGGCCGCAGGTATTGAAGTAGATGGCTTTAGAAAAGGCAACGCTCCAAAGGATATTGTTCAATCAAAAGTTGACAAATCAAAAGTCTACGGAGAAGTTATCAATCGGATCGTTCCCGTTTCTTATCAAAAAGCCCTTGAGGAACACGGTTTGAAGCCCATTTCCTCTCCAAAAGTACAAATCACTTCTGCCGAGGAAGAAAAAGATTGGCAAATTGTCGCCCACAGCGCAGAGAAACCGTCTGTTGATTTGGGTGACTATAAAGCTCAAATCAAGACTGTTAAAATCTGGAAACCGGGAGACGAGGAAAAAACCAAAGAAGGGGAAGCCGATACCCAGAAAAAAATTTCCGAAATTATTGATAAACTTTTGGCAAATTGTAAAGTGGAGCTGGCCGCAGTTTTGGTGGAATCCGAAGCCCACCGTCTTATTTCCCAATTGGTAGAAGATGTCCGCCAGGCGGGTTTGACTTTTGAACAATATCTTCAAAGTTCACAGCAAACCCAAGAGCAAGTTCACGAAAAATATCATAAACAGGCAGAAACAGCCCTTAAACTGGAATTTATTCTGGAAGCTGTGGCTGATGATTTGGATGTAAAAGTCACCCAGGAAGAAATAGACGGGGTAATCAACAAAGAAGAGGATAAAGCGCGTCAGGAAACCCTTAAACAGCAATCTTATGTCATCGCGTCTTTGTTACGTCGGGACAAGACAATTTCCAGACTTTTGACTATATAACTGTCCTGTAGTAAAATAGTCATATGGCTGATCAAAAGAAAAAACAATTTGTAGCTGCGGACAATCCCGTAGAGACGATGAAGGACGTAGTGCGGGAAGTGGGTAGTGTGCCCAAAGCCATTTTGGACACCGCTATGGAGCAAATTGGGCTCAAACCTCAAAAAAAGCCCTTAAGCGGAGAAATTAATATTGCCACCGGGAATCACAAGGAATTCCAATATCTTCAAAATATTCAGAAGCAGGAAAAGGAAATTTTCAATTCCAAACAAAAAGCGGTGGAAACACAAGTGGCTAAACTTATGCAGGAATTAGCTGCCGAAGTTAATAAATTGGAACAACAAACATCAGAGCTGACCTCGGAAATCCGCCACGCCACCGTAGATATGGCTCCGATCAGACCCGGTATTTATCATCTTAACTTTTTTGATTGGGTTATTGGAACACTACGCGATTTGCGTAAAAGGGTTAACGACAGCCGTCTTTGGCTTAATATGTGGTCTCAAAAGAAAAAACAAAAAGGCTATTGGGCAATGTATAAGAAACACGGCAATAAATTCGCGATGTCCGACGAACGCGGCATCGCCACTGCTGGAGGGTAA
>CAYHYP010000090.1:0-2485 GCA_964360925.1 uncultured Gammaproteobacteria bacterium
AAAAGTATCAAAAATACCATCACTTCCCGATCCCGTTTACGGGAGCCGGTTGGTTTCCAAATTGATCAACAAAGTAATGCGTGACGGGAAAAAATCTACGGCTGCTGCCCAGGTCTATAAAGCTTTGGTCACTTTTCCCGAGCCGGAAAAAACTCTTGAATTGGTGATAAATACCATTGCTCCAAAAATGGAAGTCCGTTCCAGACGGGTCGGTGGCGCTTCCTATCAAGTTCCAACCGAAGTGCGAGGGGACCGCAAAATTCATTTGGCGCTTCGTTGGTTAATTGATGCCGCCCGCGGAAAATCCAACAAGGAATATCACACTTTTGCCGAAAAATTGGTAGTAGAAATGAATGATACTATTGCCGGTACAGGAAACGCGCTGAAAAAACGTGATATGGTTCAAAAAATGGCAGAAGCGAATAAAGTCTTCGCCCATTTGAAATGGTAAATCTCTGTGTCATGCTGAATTCGTGAAACTGTCATGCTGAACTCGTTTCAGCATCTCCAATCTTCCCCCGTGCCGTCATCCTGGAGGCTGCCGAAGGCGAGCCGATAGGATCTATCTTTTTTCGTCATTCTGGCCGCGTCCAGAATCTTCCTCTACGTCGTCATCCTGGAGCGAAGCGATAGGATCTATCTTTTTGTCAACGAAATCTAGATAATAATTAAGAATGAACGAAGAACAAAAAAGCCCAACAAAAAAACCTTTAGGTGTCCTAACAAAAATTACTTCAATGGGGTTAAATGTAACAGAAGGGGTTTCAATTGAAACCGGTCAATTGAAAGAAAATAAGTCTGAACTTCAAGGAGCGAGTTCTTTATTAAAAAAGGGGTTTGAAAAAAGTGTATTTAGATGGAAAATTAGAAATTTCAGCCGGCACTTATTTTATTAAGGAAATTGATAAAGATTCAGATGAAAATAAAGTTTTAATAAACGGGGAAAAACCAGAGTCTATACAGCTTTTGAGATATTTAAAAATTAAACAGACAGGAGCACATGTTCCCTCAACCTTTAGAAAATATAAGGAAAACAATAAAGCGTTTATTGTAATGACTGATCTTACAGCTGAGGGGAAAAATTGGGTTTGGAGTGTTATTGACGATGATTTTCCACAGAATGTACAAAAAGACTGGATAAATTGGGACGAACTTTCCAATGATTTTGCGTTAAATGCTATTCGTACAGGAAAAAGTAATATTTATCTTCAGTACGATGCATACATTATTTCAGTATCAAAAGAACATTCTTATGCATATGTGGCAGATTTAGATAAAGAAGCATGTTTTATTGATAGCGAAGAAAGGTTTAAGGGGGCTGTCGGTTCTAATTTACCCAGAGCAATCAATGTATTGGATGCCTGGAAGGTCTATTTTAATTTAATAAAAAAGACTACAGACGAACAAGATAAAAACAACATTACAAAACGTGCTAAATTATTTTGGGATAAAGTAAAGGAGAATTATTCAAGTGAGTCGCCACAATCAATTATTATAGAATTATTGGAAAAATCCTTTTTTAGTTCTGGGATAGACGGTCAAACACAAGAAGTTACGAGACAATTAATTGAAGAAACTTTTGAGGCAAAACATACTCTACCCCCTGGCAGTCCTGCCGTCCGTTGATATTTGAGTTTTTAATACATACTCCAATACATACTCCAATACATACTCCAATACATACTCCAATACATACTTGACAACGTATTAGAATTGTGATAATATAAAAATATGAACGGCAATACAACTATTGCACCTATTACCGATTTTATTAGAAGGACTAAATACTATGAAGATCTCCTCTGCAAAAATGTAAGAGAAATAGTTTTAACCCGTGACGGGTGGCCATTTATGGAAGTAAAATTAACTAACCAGGAGAGAAATCGTCGATTGCTGGCGCTCGCCGGTACATGGAAAGGGACAGAGTTAGACGATGACAAGCTTTGGGCAAAAGTTTTTGTCCGTAGAAATCGTAAAACTCCAATCAAGCTTTAATGATATATTTGCTGGATACTTCTGTTTTGATTGATCTTATGAGGCACAAAGGGCCGGCAGAAGATTTTATTGCTTCACACATTGGCGAAGAACTTACCACCAGTGCTATTTGTGAAGCGGAATTAAATGAAGGAATCTATCGGGAAAACGAGAATAATATCCCCAAAAGATTGGATGAAAAGAAAAAATTATTTGAACCATTTTCACAAATTATTTCCTTTGATTCCAAGCAAGCAGAAATAGCAGGGCAAATTAGGGCAGATCTTTCCTTAAAAGGTTCATTAATTGGTGATATAGATATTTTAATTGCCGCCGCCGCTATTTCTCAAAACGCTACTTTGGTTACCAAAAATACTAAACATTTTCAAAAAATCCCCGGTCTCCAACTTTTATCAATCTGAATTCGCAGGTTGTCATTGCAATCTTCCCCAGTCTCGTCATCCTGGAGCGAAGCGATGAGCAAGCTCGCGGCTTCGCCACTAGGATCTAT
>CAYHYP010000091.1:0-2458 GCA_964360925.1 uncultured Gammaproteobacteria bacterium
TGGGATGGAGATATTTAGGTCAAAAACGGGAGGGGTGATTTGGGATTCAAAAAGATCCATAGTATCAATCTTTGTTTGGATATTTTTAAGATCTTCGCGAAGTTTTAAAATTCCGGAATCCGAAGCGAATCTGGAAATTTTAACCGGAGGGAGGACGATAGGTTGTTCAACTGTAGTAACAACCGGTGCAGGAACGGGTTTTGAGTTTGAAAGAATCAGGGCTACCCCAAATAACACCCCGGCAATAACCAAAGCCACAAAAAACAGGATGACTACCAAAGCAATAATAAGGGTTTTTTTACTCATCGAGAAGCTCTGCTTATCATTCATCCAGTCACTCCTTTCACTATTTCAAACATAAAATTTATGGCATCCCGCAAATATTGATTGGCTTCCATCAATTTTTGTTGTGTTTTTAATAATTCTT
The DNA here is from genome assembly GCA_964360925.1 of uncultured Gammaproteobacteria bacterium. Taxonomy (GTDB): domain Bacteria; phylum Patescibacteriota; class Microgenomatia; order JAMCZE01; family JAMCZE01; genus CAYHYP01. Next base: position 428 of record CAYHYP010000091.1, read on the forward strand.
CCTCTTTTTTCGCTTCCTCAAATTTTTGTTTATACAGTTCTATTTTGCTTTGAACATTTGCCATTCCTCTTTGTGCCCAGGTGGCATCCTCTCCTGCCGCGTTTATTTCCACCAGTTTTTCCGATAGGGTTTGGGAAAGTTTTTCCACAGTTATAGCGGCATCGGCGTCACGGGACAATAAAATAGTAGTGATGGCAAATTTTGTTTCCGTGTCCATTTGGGGATAACGGTTTTCAAATTCTTTGGCAACGCCGTTTAGATCCCCTAAAGTTGAGGCGGCATTTACCTTTGTTTGATTTTCAATAAGCCACTTTTTTTCGCTTTCCTTGATATTATAAAAAGTGCCTTTATATTCGGTACTGATTTCGGGAGTGGCTACCAATTTTTCCGTTAATAAATCGTAGTAAACAAACATTAATTGATTGCGCGCCGTCAAAACAGCACGGAGTTTTAATACGGCATCTTTTTGCGAAGCCAAGGTACGGTAGGTAGCGTAGGTGGATTTGGAAACCTGGTAATCACTGTAAGCCTGTCTGTAAAGGGTGTAGTTATAAGTATAGTCATTGTAGGCTTTGGCATAATCTGCGAAAGCATATAGCGGAAAGCGGATAGCGGCTAGAAATAAAAATAATAAAGAAATTAGAAAGGCAGAAAAAAGCTTCATCATATATAATATAACATAACTTGCCGGGGTGATGGAACGGTAGACATGCAGGGTTTAGGACCCTGTGTCCGCAAGGATTTGCAGGTTCGACTCCTGTTCCCGGCACTAACATTATAGGTTTTACTTTTTATTTCTTTTTTCCACAAAAAAACCCAGTCGTAGCCTTGGGAAGCATACCACTGGATCTAACATGTACTATAGCAAATAATTATGGGCTTGTCAATCCTACTTAAGTTCCGAAAGAAATGTGCCAACACAGTTGGCCCACGAGCCTTGGGAGGGAGGAGTGTATTTGGGCATTATTTTTTCCGGAGTATCTAATCCCAGGTCAAAATAATTTTTGCGTAATCCTTTAGAGACGGTTTCTATTGCCTCCTCCCAGGAAGAAAATTTTGTCATGGTAGTGCCATAAATTCCCCATCCCCAAGTATTGTAACTGTTGTGGGGTATGGTTTTTCCCAGATTTCCTTCACATTGACCAATTGCCGGAAGATAACCAAAAGGTATTTTATGACGGTCGGCCGATTCTACGATTGCGCTGCCTAAACCTGCCATTGGTGAATTGTATTTTTTAAAATAATTGTCCAGTATATCTGCCCGGCCGTCTTTGGCCACTATCATGGCACTGGATACTCCCAAAATTTTTGGGGAAGCGTTGTAGGAATCAGAAGATTGGGAAATGGAAAGAATATTTTCCAGAGGAGTGTTTGCCGCCGCCGCACTGTCTTTTGTGGTGTATACCGTCAAGGCTAAAATTGCCACTAAAAGAATTGAAAAATTTCCCAGAACAAAGCCAAAAAACAACAATACCTTTTTCATCAAGATAATTGTAGCATATTTTTGTGAGCGCGGTGGGATTCGGACCCACGACCTTGAAATTAAGAGTTTCCTGCTCTGCCACTGAGCTACGCGCCCTGAACTAATTTTAATTTATTTTCTCTTGAGAAATTTTTTATTTCCCCTTCTCTTTTACTTGCTTCTGATCTGTTTTTAAATTTTTCTTTATAAACTAATATTACCGGGCGTTTACCTCTTAGTGATTTTGCTCCCAATCCCCGATTGTGTAAATTTACTCTTTTTTCTACATCAGGTGAAATACCTGTGTATAAACTATTATCCGAGCCTTTGACCATATAAACGAACCAGTCCATGTGCACCCGAGTGGAGTCGGACCACTAACCCCTTGTTCCGAAGACAAGTGCTCTATCCATTGAGCTACGGGTGCTGTGAAAGTGCTCCCGGCGTGAGTCGAACACGCAACCTAATCGTTAGAACCGATGTGCTCTATCCATTGAGCTACGGGAGCTATGAGGTAATTATATCAGAAGAGTCTTTAGATCAAATCCCCACTGTTTAACCATTTGACA
>CAYHYP010000092.1:0-2375 GCA_964360925.1 uncultured Gammaproteobacteria bacterium
AAGCGATTAGGAAATCAACGAGTTTAGTCGCTACAGCAGATAATGGGAGTATAAGACGCGGGAAGTAAACTTTTGTAATTATGGACTGGTTCGCAATAAGAACATTGCTTGTGTCGGAAAGCGCGGAAGAAAAAAACTGCCAGAATAAAAGTCCGGTGTATACAAAGATAGTGTATGGAACTCCATCCGATGGGACCTTGAGCAGATTGCCAAAAAAAATAGTAAAGACCACCATGGTCATAAATGGCTGAAAGAGCGCCCACGCGACCCCGATCGTGGTCTGTTTGTAGCGCACCTTGAAATCCCGCCAAGTAAAAAAATACAATAGTTCCCGATATTGCCATAATTCCTTAAAATCATCTATGCTTAATTTTTTCTTTGGTTTAATTATTACTTTCATACCATTCTATTGTTTTTCTAAGACCTATTTCAAATGGAGTTTTTGCCTTAAAACCAAATTCTTTTTCGGCTCTGGTTATATCCAATGAGCGCCGCGGTTGTCCGTCAGGTTCTGTGTGTATCCATTTAATTTCTCCTTTAAAATCCATAATTTTTACAATTGTTTCGACAACATCCTTGATTGATATTTCTTGACCCGAACCGATATTTACAGGTTCTTTATCGTCGTATTTTTCCGTGGCTAGCACAATTCCTTCCGCTGCATCTCCGGCGTAAAGGAATTCCCTAGTTGCTTTACCAGTTCCCCATACTTCAATATAGTTTTGTCCGCTTTTTTTTGCGTCCGCTACTTTTTTAATAAGTGCTGGGATTACATGTGAACGATTAGGATCAAAAGTATCTCTTGGTCCATATAAGTTTACGGTCATAAGAGAAATCGCATTGAAACCATATTGTTGTCTATATGCCTGTGCCTGCACAAGCATCATTTTTTTAGCCAAACCGTACGGTGCGTTAGTTTCTTCGGGGTAACCATTCCATATGTCGCTTTCTTTAAAGGGGACAGGGGTAAATTTCGGGTAAGAACAAATAGTTCCCATTGCGACGAATTTTTCTACCCCGGCCAGTCTAGCGGCTTCCATAAGCTGTGTTCCCATCATTAGATTGTCATAAAAAAGTTCCCCCGGTTTTTCACGATTAAATCCTATCCCGCCAGCTTTGGCTGCTAAATGTATTACAATATCTTTTCCCTTAACTATTTTTTGGCAATTCTCCAGTTTCCTGAGATCCATTTCCTTTGAACGTGGAATTGTTATGTTTTCCATAAGGACTCCGTGTTCCAAGAGTTTTTCTAAAACGAATCCGCCCAAAAACCCTGCGCCGCCTGTAAGTAAAATTTTTTTATTTTTTAGATCCATTTTTTAAATTATTTTTAATTTTTAATCTTGCGTTTTCTATGAATTTTGTACTTAATAAAGGCATGTTTTTTTGAGGTAAAAATTAATTATGCAAAACACTTTCTCCTCTAAAATCTTCTTCCGTCATTAATTTAACCAGCTCTTTAAAAGTAACTTTTGGCTCCCAGCCGAGTTTATTTTTTGCTTTAGAGTAGTCGCCTTGGAGTACATCAACTTCAGTCGGGCGGAAATATTTTGAGTCAATTTCAATAATAGTTTTGCCGGTTTTTTTATCAATCCCTTTTTCTTTTAATCCCTTTCCCTTCCAAACCATGTCCATTCCAAGATGTCGTCCCGCTTCTTCCACGAACTCACGCACGCTATGTGATTCATTTGTGGCAAGAATGAAATCGTCCGGTTTTTTGTGTTGGAGTATTAACCACATACCATAAACAAAATCCCTTGCATGACCCCAATCACGAAGAGCGTCAAGGTTGCCAAGATAAAGTTTTTTATCAATGCCCAATTTTATGCGGGCGAGTCCACGGGTAATTTTTCTGGTTACAAATGTTTCTCCGCGCCTCTCGCTTTCGTGATTAAACAAAATCCCATTTGAAGCAAAAATCCCGTAACTTTCACGATAATTTTTTGTAATCCAATATGCGTAGACTTTCGCAACACCGTAGGGGGAGCGGGGATAGAAAGGAGAAGTTTCTTTTAGCGGTATTTCGTGCGCCTTGCCGAACATTTCGCTTGATGAGGCTTGGTAGAATCTTGTCTTAATCCTAGTTTCTCGAATAGCATCTAAAAGACGAATGGTTCCTATGGCGGTTACATCCGCGGTGTATTCCGGTATATCAAAACTCGTTCGCACATGGCTTTGCGCGCCGAGATGATAAATTTCGTCTGGCCTTACATTGCTTAAAATTCTATTTAGACTACTGCCGTCTGAGAGGTCTCCGTAATGAAGAAAAAGTTTTCCCCCGTGAATATGCGGGTCTTTGTAAAGGTGGTCGATACGAGATGTGTTGAAACTGCTGGCGCGCCGGATAATGCCGTGCACTTCGTACCCTTTTTCAA
>CAYHYP010000093.1:0-2368 GCA_964360925.1 uncultured Gammaproteobacteria bacterium
ACTGTCCCATCAGCAGTAAAAAGACCTTGCAAAAAACCCACTACGGCTTCCTTTGGAGCGATGTAAATTGGCTCGGGGACTTCTTTTTCTCCGGCTTTAACTGCTTTTACCCCCAATTTCAGGAAAAAATCCACAAAATCCTTGCCGTGATATGACAAATGATAAGTATTTCTGACTCTTTCCATTTCGTTAATTTCTTTTCCATACAATTTATTTATATGCTTTTTTAAATATTCCATATTAATGGAATCTTCTTTTCCAAATGTAAAACCAACACGGCAGTTTTTATCTCCCGACCTAATCCATCCATCACCAATCAGCCACCCAACAATTTGCCCCAATTCTTTAGTCCAGTTCTTCTCTTGACCAAAACATCCTTCTTGATTTTGTATAAAAATTTTGTCTCCGTTTTTTAAGTTTTTAGCTTCTTTCCATCCGTCCGGAGTTAATAGTTTATGATCCGAAGTAACGGTCAATTCCAAACCGGCTTTTGTCACTACTTTAAAAACTTCTTTCTCTCCGTTATCAAAAAATTTGACGGCTTTCCCTCTCGTTCCTTTTTTGCTAGCTCTTTCATCAATGACCAGCTCTATTTCCTTTTCTGCTTTTACCAAATCTTTCATCCTAATCAAACCATTACCTGTACTTATTAATGCGTCTCCGGTAACACAAGGATTGGTGGTTTCAATGGGTCCTAAAGAAGGAACCGGATTTGCAGATCCGGCGTTAATTCTGTCAATAAAAATCATTCCGGGGTCACCTGTTTTCCATGCTCCATTTACAATTTCCTCCATAACTTTTCCTGCATCTAAACTCCCAACAACTTTTTTTGTTTTCGGATCCAAAAGATCATAGGTTGTGCCTTCGTAGTAGGCTTTCATAAAAGTATCCGTTACCGCCACAGAAATATTAAAATTGGTAATACCTCCGCTTTCTTTACAATGAATAAATTCCAGAATATCCGGATGGTCTACACGCAAAACTCCCATATTTGCCCCTCTTCGGGAACCGCCTTGTTTAATTTGTTCCGTAGCCGCATCATAAATTTTCATAAATGACACCGGACCGGAAGCCACTCCCTTGGTAGAACCAACTCTGGCACCGGATTGCCTTAATCTGGAAAAAGAAAAACCGGTTCCCCCACCGGATTTATGAATGATAGCTGTAAATTTTATGCCGTCAAAAATTCCTTCTATAGAGTCCTCCACCGGAATTACAAAACAACCATTGTATTGCAAGCCGTTATTTTTCCCGGCATTCATAAGAGTGGGAGAATTTGGTAAAAATTCGTGAGCGGACATTAAAGAATAAAATTTCCGGGCAAAAAAATCCGGGTCGGCTTCTACAGAAGCAATGTCCCAAGCTACCCGCCAACACATTTGATCTGCAGTTTCTGTTACTTCCCCGTTATCATTTTTTTGTAAATACCTTTCCGCTAAAACTTTTTCTGCTTGTGGAGTCCAAACACCGGGTAATAAATCCTTTGGCATTGGAGGAACCATACCATTAGTATTTTTTACCGGTCTTCCTACGCGGACAATTGCCGGAATTGGTTCGTCAATTTTTGTAGTTGGTGTTGCTTGAGCCATAAAACAAGTTAAAGCTATGTCCTAAATGTGTCAACTGCCAACTTTTATATCAGAGGGGGTCAAAAAAATTTTATGAAGCCAAAGCGGTTTTTTTGCGGGGATTCATCTTTGCAAATAAAGTTCCATTACCCGATTTTGAAGTTTGGAGTCGTCATCAATTGATATTTTAGAAATTAAACCGGTTAAAATCTGTTTATGTTTGGCTCCTGCCACTACCAATTTTGCAACCAGATTTTCTCTTTTCTCCTTGGGTAATTTCTCTGCCAAATCAACCGCCTGCTTAAAATAATCTTGAGATTTCACAATGGTAGTTTCTCCCAAAGCGGTTTTTCCATTATTTGCCAACACTTCTCCGGCCGCAAGCCGTTTATCTGAAAGTAAAAGTAAATAAAAGGCTTTTTTCTCCGGATCCTGAATCGTCCACGTTACAAATTGATCGCGGATAACTTTAAAAACGTAAAGAGGGCTATCGGGCAAAAGACCGGGGTAAGGCAGAACATATTCCGAAGCCAAAACCGGCTTCACTGCCAAAAATAAAAATAGAATTAAAACAATAAATTTTTTCATGCCTCTTGATTATCATCCCCCTTTTTAATTAGAATTGCAAGTGATGTGGTTACTTGATGCCATTCCGGTAAATATTTTTATAGTGGGAGTTTCCGTTCTTGCCGGAGTAATCCTCTTTCTAATCCTCACTCAAATCCCGGACTAATTTTTTTGCCCCATTAACACTACTTCCTCCACCAATCTATTAGCATAACCCCACTCGTTGTCATACC
>CAYHYP010000094.1:0-2313 GCA_964360925.1 uncultured Gammaproteobacteria bacterium
GGAATAAGAAAAAGAAATAGTTTCCTGTGAAAAGAGTATCCCCATTGTTTTTCACCTGTGGCTTGCTATCCTGATTATTATGGAACAACATCCTGTCCCACAAGACATCACAGGCTTCAAATTTAAACTGGTAGGAGACATGACGCTTAAGCAATTTGGCGAATTGGCTTTTGGAGTCATTATTGCCTATCTTTTTTATGCCACCGGTTGGCCAACGTTTATCAAAATGCCCCTGACAATCATGTTTGGGCTTTTAGGATTTGCATTGGCCTTTTTACCAATACAGGAACGACCTCTTGACCTTTGGATAATGAATTTTCTTAAAGCCATTTACCGACCTACTCTTTATGTTTGGCAAAAAAGTAGTGGTGCAGTAGTTTTTTCAGCTCCCCCTGTTGTTTTACCAGCACCAGCGCCAACACCAGCACCAGTACCAACTCCCGCCAGAATTAGTCCTACGCCTTCTATTGCGGAACTGCAAGAATTGCGTGATCAGGTAATTCAGGAAAAACAAGGGATTGTTAAAGAACCACCAATTAAAATAATAGAGGAACCCAAAGGCCCGGAGGTTGTAACCGTTGATAGCCTGGCTATGCTTCGTGATGATAAAAAATTGGCTGATGAAGATCAAAAAAGAGCTCTTGATGAACAAAAAAATAATTTAACGGCACAAATTGAAACGGTTAAAACAAAAATGCAAGCCTTGCAAGGTAGGGATACGACGGAATTGCAAACCCAACTTGCAAATTTAACAGCCCAAAAAGAGGCTATAACCCCAAAAGAAAATGTTCCTCAAAACGTGGTAAAAGTCGTGGAAAAATCCGCTTCCCGAATCGCAACGGTTTCTCTCACAGAAATTCCTAATATTATTAACGGTTTGATAGTAAACGAAAAAGAAACGCCTTTAGAAAATACCATTCTTGTTGTTAAGGACAAAATAGGAAATTCTATCCGTGCTTTAAAATCAAACCAATTAGGACAATTTATTGCCAGTACTCCACTGGAAAACGGCACTTATTATTTGGAATTTGAAAGACAAGGATACACATTTGATATTTTAGAGATTACACTTTCCGGAAAGATACTTGAGCCGTTAAAAATTACGGCTAAAACCGTTTAAGCGTATGGATATAAGTAAAATTGCCATCAGAGGAAGTACCCAAGACCACCTGGAAATTGCGGATATCCGGGACGGCTTTTTGTTGTTAAAAGACGGCAGTGTTGCCTTGGTTATTCAAATTTCCGCTGTAAATTTTGGTTTGCTTTCCGAAAGGGAACAGGAAGCCATTATTTATGCTTACGCCGGCTTTCTTAACTCTTTGAATTTTTCCGTTCAAATTGTCATCCGCAGTCAACAAAAAGATATTTCCAAATATATAGCCTTACTGGAAGACGAGTCCAAAAAACAAACCAACCCTCTTTTGGTGGAGCAAATAAAAAAATATAAAGATTTTGTTCTCCAAACGGTAAAAGAAAACAACGTTCTTGACAAGAAATTTTATATCACCATTCCTTTTAGCTCTCTTGAATTAGGACCAAAATCCGTCGTTAAAAAAATCCCTGCTGAAGAAATTATCCAAAAAGCCAAAACCGCCCTAGAACCAAAAAGGGATCATATTTTAAGACAACTTGGACGTCTTTCATTAAGAGCCAGACAACTGACAACGTCTGAACTAACGGATCTATTCTATGAAATATATAATCAAGATAAGAAAAAGAAAATATGAATAATACAAACATACTTGATCTTATTGCTCCGGAAAAAATTGAGGTGGATTTTGATAACGTAAAAATCGGAGAGAGATATTTCCGTACCTTGTTTGTGGCCGGATATCCGCGTTTTGTCAGTGCCAACTGGCTTTCCCCTATTATAAATTTTGACTCCTCCATGGATATTGCCATGTTCACTTACCCTGTTGAATCAAAGGATATTTTGTCCAGTCTAAAACGCAAAATTGCGGAAATGGAAGCCACCATTGAATCGGATATTAAAAGAGGACATGTTGTTGACCCTACGGTTCAAGTTCAACTTGATGATGCTCTTTCTATGCAGGAACAACTGGCAAAAGGAGCGGAACGCTTTTTTCAATTTGGTCTTTATCTGACGCTTTGGGCAAATTCCTTGGAAAGTTTGGAACAAGCCAGTAAACAGGTGGAATCAACTTTAGCTTCCCTCTTGTTAACCGGAAAAAAGGCCACTCTGCAAATGGAGGATGGATTTAAAACTACCCAACCAATGTGCGTAGACAAATTAATGATTACCAGAAATATGGATACCACCTCTCTAGCAACTACTTTTCCTTTCACTTCTTC
>CAYHYP010000095.1:0-2292 GCA_964360925.1 uncultured Gammaproteobacteria bacterium
AACCGCCGGTAACACAAATCTATCAACGAAATGTCTAACATCTACAGCAATGACACCAAAAAGTTAGATCCTATCGCTTCGCTCCAGGATGACGAACGAGAATTGTGATATATTGATATCATGAGCAGGAGGAGATCGTTATTCAAACTTAAGCTGCGTAAGCAAACAATTTATTCAATTTTTTCCTTGGGAATTTTTGTGCTTGCGGGACTGATTTTAGCCGGCACCTTTTTCCCCGAAGGAAAAGTTTTAAACCGCATCAACAGCATTTTCTCCGCCTATTTTGGTTGGGGACGGCTTTTGTTTGTTTTTACTTTAATTCAATTGGGTTTGCTTTTTTCCAAAGTAAAAATATCTTTAGTCAAGGGAAATATAATTTTGGGATATTTTCTAATAGTTACCGCTCTTTTGGGACTGGCACAAACCGGCAGTTATGGCTCGGGGATTTTTCAAATGCTTTATGTTTTGATTCCTTTAAACATCGCCGTCTTTTTTATATTATTGATTCTGGCTCTTTTAGGTGGAACCATTTTATTTAATCTTTCTCTTGGAGAAGTTGTCAGTTTGATTAAAGATTTTTTCCTGACAGTCAAAAACTTTTTTCAAAAACTATTTCAATTTAAACAAAAGATGTCACCGATTTTTATTAAAGATAACAATAATCTTCCCCACATTAATAATGCCGTTATTCCCCAACAACCGGTTAAGGACACTAAAATAATGGCAAAAATTGTTCAAAATGAAGCCCCGGGGCAAGGAGATGCTAAAATTTGGGAGTATCCTCCTCTTTCGCTTTTATCTGATGCAACCGGTGGAAAAGCCGATCGCGGAGATGTAAAACACAATGCCACTACTATTGAAAAAACTTTAGAATCTTTTGGTATTACCGCAAAAGTGGTTGAAGTAAATTCCGGTCCCGCCATTACTCAATACGCTTTGGAAATTGCCTTGGGGACAAAACTTTCTAAAATCACTACCCTTCAAAATGATTTGGCTTTAGCTTTGGCAGCCCCCGGACAATTAAGAATTGAGGCCCCCATCCCCGGACGTTCTTTGGTTGGAGTTGAAATTCCTAACCGGACCCCGGAATTTGTTTCCGTTAAAAAAATATTGGAATCGGAAGTTCTTCGTGATTCCAAGAGTAAACTTAATGTTGCTTTGGGATTAGACGTCTCCGGTAGCCCTAAAATTCTGGATATTGCCAAGATGCCCCACGTTTTAATTGCCGGACAAACGGGTTCAGGAAAATCGGTAGCTATTAACGCCTTTTTGGCTTCTCTTTTGTTTAGAAATTCTCCATCGGAATTGAAACTTATTTTAGTTGATCCAAAAAGAGTGGAGCTTTCACTTTATAATGGTATCCCCCATCTTTTGGCACCGGTTATTGTTGATGTGGACAAAGTTCTTTCGGCATTGAAATGGGCAATGTCCGAGATGGAACGACGCTATAAACTTTTCGCTTCGGTGGGAGTTAGAAATATTGAAGGTTACAACGAAATGGCCGGATTTACGTCATTACCATATTTAATCATTTTTGTAGACGAAATGGCTGATGTTATGATGTTTGCTCCGGTTGAAGTTGAAGATGCCATTTGCCGCCTGGCTCAAATGGCCCGGGCTACAGGAATTCACTTAATTCTTTCCACTCAAAGACCAAGTGTAGACGTTCTTACCGGTTTAATTAAAGCCAATATCCCCTGTCGGGTAGCTTTTAGTGTCACCTCTATGATTGATTCCAGAGTTATCATTGACATGCCCGGGGCAGAAAAACTTTTGGGCCGGGGAGATATGCTTTTTGTTCCTCCAGATCAAAGTAAAGCCAGCCGTATTCAGGGAGCTTTTATTTCCGATACCGAGGTTCGCAATTTAACAGATTGGTTAAAAAGCCGCGGCGAGCCGATACAATACACAGAAGAAGTTACTTCCATGCAAACAATTATGAAGTCCGGTGGGCAAGGAGGAAAATCCTCGGCATCATCCGCAGGAGATCCCTTCTTTGATGAGGCAATTAGAACTGTCTGCCAATTTGACCGGGCATCTGCTTCCCTTTTACAAAGAAAGCTTTCCGTGGGATATGCCCGCGCGGCCAGGATATTAGATACTTTGGAAGAAATGGGAATTGTAGGTCCGGGTGAAGGAAGTAAACCACGGGACGTTCTGGTAAGAAACGCCGATGAATATTTCGCCAACCAAAATCAAACTCAAACTCCATCCGAACCAAACATGTAATTTTGTGTCATCCCGCCGAAGGGCGGGATCTCCGGCGAATGCCGGAATCTATTTTGTCATTGC
>CAYHYP010000096.1:0-2261 GCA_964360925.1 uncultured Gammaproteobacteria bacterium
CAAAATCTTACAAAATCAAAAACTACTGTTACTCACCGGATTATTGAAGCCTCCGGTTCGGCATATATCACAAAAGGCGATGCCAATAAAACCGCGGATACATCAGAACTTCGCAAAGGACAAATTCTTGGTAAAGAAATTTTAGCCGTTCCTCTTATAGGTTATGTTATTAATTTTGCCAAAACTCAAGTGGGACTAATTATATTAATTGTCATTCCGGCAGTGATTATTGTTTATAACGAGCTGTTAAATATCAAAAAGGAGATAGAAAAAAATGCTAAATAAATTATTCGCGGTCTATATTTTATTGTTTTTTGTTTTTGTATCCCCTGTGTCTGCAGTGGTTAAAACCTCCGGTTTTTTGGAAGTAACAATGGACGAGCCGATTTTCCCTTCTTCAATAATTTGGTATCCGGGGCTTGAAGAAACCCGATCTTTTATTGTCAGAAATAAAAGCGGGGAAAGTAAAACAGTTTTGATTGAGGCCACAAACGAATCGGAAACAAATGAAATGTCAAAAGAATATCTTTTTAAAGTATCTGAAAACGGAACAGTTTTATATGGAAGTTCATGGGGTAAAACTTTAAAGAATTTTTGGGATGTTGGAGAATTAAATTTAGGAAGTGTGGGATCTTGGGAGAAAAAAACATATGACATTGGTGTTTTACTTCCTACAAGCGTCGGTAACAATTTTCAAAATAAATCCGCAAATTTTGATTTAAAAATTGGTTTTGAAGGAACAACAGATCAGGTCACTGTTTCAACGACAACATCTACTTCTACTTCAGTTGTAAATGCAAATATTCTCTCAAATAATCTTGGAATTTTTTTTCAAGAACCTGAGGTTTTAGGGACAACGGAAAATATTAATAGTGGGATATCCACAGAGAGTTCGCCATTGGTTAAAGTTCTAGGGGCACAAGCACCATGGTGGCAAAAATATTGGTGGTTGGTTTTTCTTCCTTTTTTCGGAGGCTTGCTTCTTTGGCGGATATTGGGCAAAATTAGAGGTAATGAGAATCATTGAAAATTTCTTACATATTTTTACTCCCCGGCATACGAACAATCATCGGGCCAGAATTTTGCACCCCATTTCTTTGGCGAATATAATTACCGTTTTTCTGGTTTTCCAGATTGTTTTGTCTGCTTTTGCTCATTTAAACCCGGGAGTTTTGGGTTATGCCAGCAATATAAGTATCTCCGATCTTTTGAAATATACCAACGAACAAAGAAATGAACCGGTAGTTTTAAACACAAAACTTAGTCAGGCTGCCCGTGCTAAAGCGGAAGATATGTTTGCCGATCAATATTGGGCTCATACCTCGCCACAAGGAAAAGATCCCTGGACTTTTGTTACCGCTTCGGGCTACAGTTATCTTTTTGCCGGAGAAAATCTGGCCCGTGATTTTGCGGATTCAAAAGCGGTAGTAGACGCTTGGATGAAATCTCCCAGTCACCGGGAAAATCTTTTAAATTCGCGTTATAAAGATGTAGGTTTTGCCGTTGTTAACGGAAAATATAACGGTTATGAAACTACTTTGGTAGTTCAAATGTTCGGAACAAAGGCTGTCGGAGAGCCAACAGTAGAGGAAACTCCTCCAACAGAAACTGCAGTTTTAAGTAACGAAACACCTCCACCACTTTCAAAACCAAAAATAGATGTTTTTTCTTTGACAAAAAATATTTCCACAGTTTTGATTGTTGGTTTGCTTGGGGTATTGGTTATTGACGCTGCTTTGGTTTATAAGCGAAAAATTGTCCGGCTTTCGGGACACAATTTTGCTCATGTTTTATTTCTTTTGGCCGTTCTGGTTTTTATGAATTTATTAGGTAGGGGGCTTATTATATGATCCGCCACAGTCTAGACTTTTTATTATTGGCGCTTATATTGGGTTTAAGCCTTGGGGGGTTGGTATACTTCCGCTTTGATTCTGCTTCCCAAGTAGCCATTATTGTTTTAATGGCAATCCTTTATGTTTTTTGGGGGATCTTTCATCATCATCACGACGGGAATTTAAACAGCGGCACAATTTTAGAATACATTGCCATCTCCGCCCTCATGTCCTTCGTCTTGATAATTTTTGTTTTGAGGGTTTAATCCCCGCCATTTTTTAATTTCTGAGTGATTTCCGGATAATAAAATCGGGGGGACTTTCCAGCCATTATAATCTTCAGGTCTGGTGTATTGGGGATATTCCAAAACGTCTTCAGAAGAAAAAGACTCAATTTGGGTGGCTTCTTCTTTGGATAAAACATTTGGA
>CAYHYP010000097.1:0-2219 GCA_964360925.1 uncultured Gammaproteobacteria bacterium
GTTCCTTTTCAAGGATATGGTTTTAATAAAGCTCACGCCGCTTCTTATGGGGTAGTTGCCTATCAAACATCCTATTTGAAATGTCATTACCCGGCAGAATATATGACGGCTCTTTTGACGGCCGAATCCGGAGACACCGAGAAAATTGCCGAGGCGGTGGAAGAATGTAAAAGAATGAAAATAGAGGTTTTGCGCCCCGATATAAATAAATCTGGAGTAGGTTTTACCATTGAAGAAGGAAAGGCCATAAGATTTGGGTTGTCTGCCATTAAAAATATTGGAACGGCGGCAATTAGTAGTATTTTGTCGGCCAGAGATGTTGGAGGATTTAGGTCGCTGGGTGAGTTTGCCCAAAGAGTAGATTTGCAAAAGGTAAATAAAAAGGCCCTGGAAAGTTTAATACGGGCGGGAGCAATGGACGATTTTGGAAAAAGATCGGCGATGCTGGCAACACTGGAAAATTTAATTGCCCAGTCACACAAATCAGCAAAACAGTTGACTTCGGGCCAGACAGATTTGTTTGTGAATGAGCCCTTGCAAAATTCATTTGATTTGCCGGATATGGAGGAAATGGCCAAGGAGCAATTATTGGCAGACGAAAATGAATTTTTGGGATTTTATTTGACGGAACACCCACTGCAAAAATCTTTAAATAAACTTGGTGATATGGTGACGGTGGAAATTGCGGAACTTAACAGTGAAATTCCTGTGGGAAAGTCGGTGACTATCGGAGGGATCATTGTGGCAGTGCGCAAAGTTATGACCAAGAAAAATAATGAAGAGATGGCTTTTATTACTATTTCCGGTATCACCGGAACAAAAATTGATGCCGTTGTTTTTCCTAAACTTTACAAAGAAAAGGGAGGTAGCTCTTTTTGGCAAACAAATTGTGTGGTTGTGGCTTCAGGCAAAGTTGATAATCGGGATGACAAATTGTCCTTGGTGCTTGAAAGGGTTCGTAAAATAGATTAAAATACCTTTATGACAATAGATTTTAGAGTTGGGGATACCATTAAGGTTCACCAAAAAATCACCGAGGGTGAGAAAACCCGTATCCAAATTTTTGAAGGAGTGGTTCTTTCTATCAACAAAACTTCAAATGCTTTTACGGTGAGAAAAATTTCCGACGGAATTGGTGTGGAGAGAATTTGGAAGTTTGATTCGCCGTGGATTGAAAAAATTGAAGTTAAAAAACACGCCAAAAAAATCAGACGGGCAAAAATGTATTATCTTCGTGATTTAACCGCCAAAGAAGTGGCGAGAATTGTTTCTTGACTTTAATCTCTACCGAGTTAATAATAAATTATGCCAAATATTATTCAAAAAAATCCTAACGTTTTAGGTGGAATGGCGGTTATTCGTGGTACGAGAATTCCGGTATCCAGAATACTTGCTTTGGTGGGAATGGATTATAAACTTACTGATATCCGCAGAGAGTTTCCCCAGCTTAAAAAGCTCAACGAAGTTGATTTTGTAGATATCACGAATTTTGCTTTATTGTCATCCCGAACTCGTTTCGGGATCTCTCAACTTGTTTGAGACATGCACTCGCATTCGCGAGAGATGCTGAAACAAGTTCAGCATGACACCTAAAAATACCCCGGAATAATAATTGTATCTGCATATTTATCAAATGAAGATTTGGATACTATTTTGGCAAGATTTCTTGCTGAAAAGAATCCAAAGGATTATTACGGTAAAGTTATAAGAGTATAAATTTTGTGACGCATAGGAGAGTCGGACTCCTGTTAACAGAGTGAAAATCTGTCGTCCTGCCGTTAGACGAATGCGCCAAAAGTATCGCTTCTTGATGTATTTTACCAGAGAAGATAAAATATGGCTATTGGGGCGGTAGCTCAGTGGTAGAGCAGGAGACTTTAACGCAAAACTGGATTCGTGACTCAGGCCCGATAGCTCAGTGGTTAGAGCAATTGCCTTTTAAGCAATTGGTCCTGGGTTCGAATCCCAGTCGGGTCACAAATACCAGTTTTACTCGTCCCGCCTCGGGCGGGAGAAACTCTTGGTCCTGGGTTCGAATCCCAGCCGCCTCACTGAAAGGGAATTCCCAGAAGTTCCCAAAAGCTGGCTCTGGCTGGTAGGGGTCAGCCAGAGCGTTGCAAAGCCCTTTTTGAAGTTCGGAACAAGCTGCCGATCAGTTAAAAAGAGGCTTAATTAAATAAAAGTGTTGGTAATTTTAAGCCTTTTTCTTTTTACTCTCG
>CAYHYP010000098.1:0-2206 GCA_964360925.1 uncultured Gammaproteobacteria bacterium
AAAGTTGCTGTAGATTTAGGACCATGGAGTGGATACAATGTGTTGGCTCAGAACCGAACTTTAAAGGAGGGGCGCTGGCCTGCCCAACCAATGCCCCCCCTTTAAGATCCAGAGGTATTACGCCGTCATTTCAATCCAGCTGTGTAAAATTGTGCGTGAAAACAAACTTGACATCCCGTTGACGGGAGTGTTAGTCTCTTTTCAAGATTCTTAATCTTTACTGCCTAAAGATTAGGAATTTCTCTTAAGCATCACTTTTCGAGATCTCAGGCTGCGGAAGTGATGCTTTTTTTGTGCCAATCATAGTGTTGTCATTGTAATTAACTCGCTACCGCGGGTGGAAAGAAGTTTGCCTACTTGAATGGACAGATTATCCCGGGAGGGGATAATTCTGCGGGCTTCGCCCTGGCGTAACCAACGGCGGAATTTTTTTAAAATATTTGCTTTTGATGACATATATTTTTTATTTGTGTCATCCCGAACTTGTTTCGGGATCTCAATTGCTAAATTACTCGCATTCGCGAGAGATGCTGAAATGAATTCAGCATGACACAATCACAAATTGATCATGACGCAATGACAATAGTATAACCCATTTTTCCTTTTGTCAAGACCGATAGTTATTTATCTTTATATTATAAGATAAGCCCATAGTTGGTTATTATATAACACGCTGTTGTGACGGGATATTTATGTTTTAAAAAATTAAATTAGAGTTGTGGACAACTTGGGGAAAGAATTTGTCAAATTAGATAAATTGGTCTAATTTGGGGAATTAACGAAAAGTTTAAGAGTATAAAAATATAAAAGTATATTTTTAAATAAAAAATATACATATTTTTAAGAAAATTAAATAAAAATATGATGTATAGGACAATAGGATGTATAGGAGAAAATAAAAAAAGAAGATTCTGGACAAGCCAGAATAACGAAATAGCTTCCAGAGACCTCCCCTCTTGAAGGTAAAATATATTTTTTTAAAAAAATAAAAATATAAAAGATTCTATCAGCCCCGCCGTGGCGGGGCTTCCAGAATGACGAGGGAATCCAGAATTTTGGTGAAACCGAGTTTTTTGGCTTCTTTGAGGCGGCGTTCCTGGGAATTTACCTTGCGGACATTTCCAAGCAAATCCAATTCCCCTATGGCCACACTTTTTACAGGCAGCGGCTTATTTTTGTAGGAAGATAAAATCGCCAAGGCGATAGCCAAATCCGCCGCCGGTTCCTCTATCTTTAAACCGCCAGAGACAGAAACATAAATATCCTCCTTATATAATGGTATAGAAAGTCTTTTTTGCAAAATGGCTACAATGGTTTGCAGACGGTTGTAATTTACCCCGCTGGCCACCCGCCGGGGATTTGGCATTGGGGTGCTGGTCACCAAAGCCTGAATTTCTGCCAACATAGGACGGGTGCCCTCCATGGTGATGGTAAGACAAGATCCCGCCGACGCTAAAGCTATGGCGGGCAAAGCCGGGATTGTTGCTTTTAAACCTGAATCACTCATTTCAAAAATGCCGACTTCGTCTGTGGGACCAAAACGATTTTTACTGGTATGTAACAAGCGTAAATTGCTGTATTTGTCCCCCTGAAAGTTTAAAACTGTATCCACAATGTGTTCAAGGACTTTTGGGCCGGCTATGTTCCCGTCTTTGGTCACGTGACCCACCAAAAAGAGCGGAATATTTAAATTTTTAGTGAGAGAAATCAATCTGGCGGCGCATTCGCGAACCTGACCAACGCTTCCTGCCGTCCCAGACAAATCCTGTGTAGTTAAGGTTTGAATAGAATCAATAATAATAAGACCAATAGGGTTTATGGGGTGTATATGACTTATATTTTCAATAATAAAATCCACATCTGTATTTTCCAAAATCACTAACCGCTCGCCGCTAACTGCTAGACGTTGGGCTCGGATTTTAATTTGCGAGGCGCTTTCCTCCCCGGCAATGTATAAAACAACCCCATCGTCATTCTGGAGCATTTTTTCGTCGTCATTCTGGAGCCCGAAGGGCGATAGAATCTTTTTAGTAGATCCTATCGGTCGCTCTGGCTCCCTCCAGGATGACGGGGAAGTTCCAGGATGACGGACTATGATTTTATCCGCCAGTTCCAATAACAATGTTGATTTTCCTATCCCCGGTTCTCCGGATAACAAAACTGCCATTCCCGGCACGATTCCCCCACCCAAAACCATATCCAATTC
>CAYHYP010000099.1:0-2104 GCA_964360925.1 uncultured Gammaproteobacteria bacterium
GCTTTGCAATAATAAAAATTGCCGTTTTTACCAACACATTAGTTTAATTTAGCCGGATGACATTAGTGTCATTCTGGCCGAGTCCAGAATCTTTTAGACCAGAAGTTTTTTAAGTTCTTCTAAAGATTTATCATCCAAAATTGACACCGGTAGACCTTTTAATTTTGTGGGTTTACACATATCGGATTTTGTCCGCAAAATAATTTCTTTTTTATCTAACAGCTCCGGGTTATACTTTTTTAATTCCTCTCTTACTATTTTATAATCATTTTTTGGATCCAATGAATCACTGGCAACACAGTGCAGTAAAACGGGAACTTTCTCAATATGTTGTAAAAATCTGATTCCCAATCCCTTCCCCGTTGACGCTCCTTCTATCAGTCCGGGGATATCCGCAATGATTTTGCCGTTACACACCCCCAAATTTGGTTCCAGAGTTGTAAATTGGTAGGCCGCAACTTTAGCATTGGCATTGGTCAATTCATTTAGCAAAGAACTTTTTCCGGCATTGGGCAGACCGATCAAACCAAAATCGGCGATTAATTTAAGGACTAAATGAAGCCGTCTTATCTGCCCGGGAATACCGTGTTGAGCATAAATGGGAGTTGTCATTCGTGAATTTGCCCTCTCTGCATTTCCCAAACCCCCAATACCCCCTCTACAAATAAGAATTTTCTGATTGAACTCTGATAAATTAAAAACTTCCTTGGAATCCAAATCTATAAGTTCTGTTCCCATTGGTGCCAACAAAGTCATATCCTCCGCATTGTGCCCAAACCTTTTATTACTTCCTCCACTTTCTCCTTCCGCCGCCTTAAAATTCTTTGTTCCGCTATAACGGTTTAAAGCAAAAAGATCAGTTGTAGCCTCAAAATAGACGTCCCCGCCTTTTCCGCCGTTGCCACCATCGGGACCACGGCCTTTTTTAAAAAAAGACGCCTTGCCGGTTCCTCCATGTCCCGCCGTTACCGTAATTACGACATCATCAATTAACATTAATTGTATTTTAACAGAAAAAAACTACTAAAGTTGTGTCATGCTGAACTTGTTTCAGCATCTCCGCGCATGCGAGTGATTACTCAAACAAGTTGAGAGATCCTGACATTCGTCAGGATGACACATTTTCATTAGCGTAATGTTAAAATAAGAAGGTGCCGATTTAGCTCAGTTGGTAGAGCGGCGCTTTCGTAAAGCGTAGGTCGTTGGTTCGACTCCAACAATCGGCTCATATGAAAACATTTTCCAGCAGATTACAAAGAAATTACGAGAGAAAGAATAAACAAAAAATTTTGCTTTTTGTGGTTCTAACTATCGCGATTTTGATTTTTTTGTTAAAGGCGGGTGTTCCGGCTATTTTTAGTCTGGCTCAAATAATCAGCCAGGTCGGCCGTAAGCCAAGTATTTCTCAATCAAATAATTCACCACTTCCCAATACCCCTATTTTTTCCCAGGATTTAATTGCCACCTTTAGCGCCAACATAAAAATTACCGGTGCCGCGGATCCAAAAACTACAGTAGAAATTATTCAAAACGATCGGTCTTTGGGAACGGTTATTACCAAAGATGACGGCAGTTTTATTCAGGATGTTTCCTTAGAAAAAAATGATAATTCTTTCACTGCCACTGCCATTTCCGAAACCGGGCAAAAAAGCCCACCTTCTTTTGCTTATATTATTAAATATCTTTCCGGCCAACCGAAACTGGAACTGGACTCTCCCAAGGACAATGTGATTACCGGGAAAACCGACGCCGGTAATACTATTACGGTAAACGACAGATTGGTTATTGTTAATTCCGACGGCTCTTTTTCCTATACCCCCACTTTGTCAAACGGCGATAATAAATTTATAATCGTTTCTACGGATCAAGCGGGGAACAAAGCAACAAAAGAAGTTAGTATAAAGCAATAAGAATCCAAAGCCACTCCATGACCCAGGGATAAAAAAGCGTGTTATTAAACCAGCTATGTATAAAAATTCCGGCCAAAGAAGCGATGACAATAACGTTCTTTTGATTTAAGAAAACAAGGGTTTTAAATAAATATAAATATGCCAAAAATCCCACAATCCCCGTTGTGGCCAGAATAAGGAGGAGAGAAGAATCC
>CAYHYP010000100.1:0-1980 GCA_964360925.1 uncultured Gammaproteobacteria bacterium
GATGTGGCGATGAAAAATCCGCCGTGTTTTATTGAAATGCAGGCGATCCAAACTGATGGCAAGCTGCATTTGTTGGCTACTTTTCGGTCGCATGATATTTTTAAAGCGGCGATACCAAACGCATTTGCTTTGCGTAGGATGCAAGAATATATTTGCCAACAAACTGGTTTTGAAGTTGGTAGTTTATCTATAAACTCCCACTCTGCCCATATTTATGAGGAAGATTGGGATTCGGCAAAAAAGACAATGGATTGTTTGCGTTGGGAAAGAGAAACACCGTTGATATTTAATTCAGAACATGATTCCGATCCAAGGGGTTCCGTCAGAATTAGAGTTGAAAAGAGATTAATTGTTGCTGAATTAACCACCGCCAGCGGAGAGGAATTGATTTCCCTAGAAGGAAGAACTGCTAAGCAGGTTTCTAAAAGGTTAGCAACTTTAGATTTACTTTCGAGATCAGATCACCTTTTGGATATTGGAAGTGAACTGCAAAAAGCAGAACTGGCAATACGTTGTAGATTGCCATATGAACAGGATAAGCCCTTAATTATAAGATTATGACAGAAGAATCAAAACTAGTCTCTCCAGAAAAGGAAGTTGACCAGGAAAAATTTTAAGTTTTGCCGTTTCAATATCAAAAAATTCTCCCTCATCATTTTCCGGCCAACCGAACTTTGATAAATTACTTTTAAAAACTTTTTTTATTTCCTCGTCAGTAATATTATTTTCAAAAGCCCAACAATAAACTCTTTTATTATTGTATTCAACAAAATTTAAATCAAAAAAGATTCTATCGCTTCGCTCCAGAATGACGATATTAGTTTCTTCTTCAAATTCGCGCTTTGCGGTTGCCAACAAATCTTCTCCATTTTCCTGCAAGCCCTTGGGGATACTCCAAACATTATCTCTATTTTTAAAAAACGGCCCGCCGGGGTGAACCAAAAAAACCTCGATCGTCATTCTGGCCGCGTCCAGAATCTTTCGATACATCAATAATCCGGCACTTGTTTTTGGCATTTTATTTAGTATATTACAACTAATGCAAAGTACCGAGAAGGGAAAAGGAAAATATATTGTTTTTGAAGGGTTGCCGAAATGTGGGAAATCTACACAAGCAAATTTATTGTATGAAAAATTAACACAAAAGTTTCCTGAAAAAAAATTATATTAACTAAAGAACCGGGAGGGTCTGAAATTGCTGATGTGATAAGAAAATTGGTTCAGGGGACACCATTTACCGAACAAATGACCCCGGTTTGTGAAGCATATTTGTACGCCGCTTCGCGGGCGCAAACACTTAGAACAGTGGTTAGACCGGTTATTGATGAAGGTGGGATAGTTTTGTCTGACCGTTCCGTTTTGTCCAGTAAAGCGATTCAAGGTTACGCAAGGGGATTGGGAATGGAAAAAATTGACAGTATCAATCGTATCGCATTACAAAACATTTA
The DNA here is from genome assembly GCA_964360925.1 of uncultured Gammaproteobacteria bacterium. GTDB lineage: Bacteria > Patescibacteriota > Microgenomatia > JAMCZE01 > JAMCZE01 > CAYHYP01. The sequence goes on from CAYHYP010000100.1 coordinate 1,449, forward strand.
TGCAGACACTGTTTATTATATTGATACCGATCCGGAGATTTGTTATACCCGTGCTAAAAAAGAGTATGATGGTTCAGATAAATTTGAGGCAATGGACTTGAAATTTTTTAAATTGATTAAGGATGGTTATGATTCGTTTTCATCGGTTACTATGGAAACTATTCCGGGCGATCTTTCTATAGAAGCCGTTCATGGTTTGATATTGGTCTCCGTGTTAAAATTGCTCCATGGTAATTATTGACGGAAGAGCGATTGCGCAAAAAAGACTTGAAATTTTAAAGTCTAAAATTAAGGATCTAAAAAAAACTCCAAAATTAGCAATAGTTTTGGTGGGAGAAAATCCTGCCTCTAAACTTTATGTTTCCATGAAAGTTAAGAAAGCCCAAGAAATTGGTATTGAAACTGAAATCCGTCAGGATTTAAATACCGATGCCGACGGGATTATTGTTCAGATGCCGGGGCCCCAAGAATTGGTTGACCAAATTCCATTAGAAAAAGACGTTGATGGACTTAGACCCGGGTCAAAATTTAT
>CAYHYP010000101.1:0-1901 GCA_964360925.1 uncultured Gammaproteobacteria bacterium
TATGCCAAAATTCGCTCCAAGAATCGGACCCCTCGCTCCAATTCCAGTGTCAATTTGGGAAAGCCAATCTTTGGGACTTTTTATTGGAACCGTAGCAGCTAGAAAAATCAGATTTTTTTTCATCTCCTCCTAGAATATCACAAATCCAGTTGTCAGTCTTTCAGTAATTTGTCATAATAAAAGCATGAGATCAAGAAGGGGAAATATTTTGGTTATTATTTTAGGGATTTTGTTGTTTGTTTCCCTTTTTGTTGCAGGTTATCTTTATTGGCAATTACAGCAGCCAAAATCAACAGAGACAATGATAACCTCAACTACAAAGTCTGGCTTTTTTAGCGACGGCACGGTTTCTTTCCAATACCCGCCGGATTGGAAACAGACAAAACAAGAAAAATTGACAGATCAGGGTATGTTTGGCTGGAAAGTCTGGATGGGATCTATCGGTTGACTTTTGGTTGGGTAAAAAATTACAACAGTCAGACAGGTAAACCGTATTCTGACATGTTGGATTTCTTAAATTATCCTTCCAGTCCGTTACCACCAAAAGGAGTGGAGAATGCCTACGTCGACGGGGAAAACGCCACAAAAGTTGATCTTCATTCCGAAAACTTTGGCACACCAAACGAAGTTAATCTCACCGGCTATTATTTTTTCTCGCCTGACAATACCAAGATTTATTCATTGGAAATGCTCATTTCTGCCGCTGATTTTGGGGAAATCCGAGCAGGAACTGATAATCTGGAACAAACGGTTTCCTCGTTTAAGTTTGCAAATTAGAATGACCAGCGGCTCGTTAGAGAAGCATTCCTGGCAGCAAGAAGTCTTGCTTGTCCCACTTCAGAAACAAGTAATTGATCGGAAACATCTTCACATGTTATGGCGGTAGCTTGTCTTGCCATATGGAAGTAATCTTTGCTGTCTAGTTTTGCGCCATTGCCATATTGAGGAGAATTATGAAATTGATCCCAAGCTCGCCAACATAGCCATTGGGCTTCGCTAATTGCCTGGCGGTCAGCTTGATACATTTTGGCAAGAATCTCATTGCGTGTCATGTCTCATAGTATAACATGATGACAGGAAAAATACAAACCGCGAAGTTTTAAAAAATGGGGTATAATAATTCCATGGAAAGTTTAGGACCTAAATTATCAGAAATTAAAGACGCGCTTTGGAGAACGAGGATAGGGCAATTGGTTGCTATTTTGCAAGCAAGGATCGAACGGGGATATCCCCCCATGGATCCTTTAGCAAAACACGAGTATGAAGCTCGTAAAAGAGGCGAACCTGCTCATTTCGACAGAGTTCGTGAGCAAATGGCACGGGAAAGACAAAGAGATTCTAATCCTTAAATAACTAGACAACAAATTTTACTCCAGCAATTTTTTTGGCTTCTTCCGGAGGCAGACAGACACGGGCGAGTTCTTCGGCAATTGCCATTAAAACCCCGGGGTGTTGTTTCAGATTTTCAGGAGTTAGTTGTATGGCAACATCTTTTCGCATATTTATTGCGATAGCGATCATTGGATGCATACCAATCTTTGAAAAGCTATCGATAGATTGTACAAGTTCTGCTGGAGAATTTATGGCGTGGGGAACACGAACAAAAAATCCTTGATTATTTCTCTCGTTTAAACCGTATTCCAACCATAAAACTGGAGGTTGTCCATTTGCTGATTTGTAATCACTGGGAAGAGGGTGTTTAGTAATGTCTCTGGCCATTCCCGAATCAACGTCATCCGGAGAAAAAGGGAGATTAACCCCCATTGCAGCGAAGGATCTAAATATTGCTCTCTCTACAAATCTGGCGTTTCAAGAAGACCATGCCCACTGGTCAGCACCTGCCTGAAGAAGTTGTTCTGTGGGGGGAAATTCCACCTGCACTAATTTTTGTTGCTGAACTT
>CAYHYP010000102.1:0-1883 GCA_964360925.1 uncultured Gammaproteobacteria bacterium
AAATTTCGCCACAATTCTAAATACAAAAACCCAGTAGATTCTCTCATACTGGGGGTTGGGGGGGAATCCTCCGCTTGCTCCGCTGATTTGTTTTGGCGAAATTCGGGCGGGATTTTTGGCTATGAGATTGGAAAGCATTAAATACATATGCTAACTATAGTATGTAGAACCAAAATTAGCAAGAGAATATACTATAGTTAGCTTTCAATAAATTATGAGCAAGACAACATTAGAAAAATTTGGTGAAAAAGTAAGAGAGGAAAGACACAGACTTGGTCTTTCCCAAGAAGAGCTCGCTTCGCGGGCGGGTGTTCACCGTACCTATATTGGAATGATTGAGCGTGCTGAAAAAAATATTACTCTTGAAAATATTGAAAAAATTGCTAAAGCTCTTGAAATTCCGTTGGGCAAGATAATGACTTTGGAAAAATAAACTTATGGGAACAAACGATTTAAGAAAAAGGGATAATTGGCAAAATATCAGTGGAGGAAAGGCTGGTGTTGCGGAAAAAAACTTTTACGACATATTCGTAAAAGAATTTGAGGGTACAGATTTTAGAATACGCTCAAAACCAAGAGAGTTCAAAGATATTTACTCAAAAACAATTCTTAGTAAGGAGATGTTGGCTGGTATCTATAATCCTGATGAAACATGGACACATGGAATAATCCCAGACTACGCCATAGATAATGTTAAGACTAAAAAGACTTTATATGTAGAGGTCAAAAGACAAGACGGATGGGTTGAGGATAAACCTCGAAAAGCTGGGAGAGGAAACGCCCACGAAAGATCAAATAAATTATTTACACCTGGATTATTAAAAGTAATGCGGGAGCATGGAAAACTCGGTAAGGATATTTTGCCTTTTTGGGTTGTTTTCCAAGGCGATATTGCCCGCGACCCAAAGCGTGTACGAGAAATACATTATTGGTATGGTGATGAAGCCGACCATTTCTTTTTATGGAGTAACTCAACGGACGGGAAAGCATTGATAAATCACTTTAACAAAAAATTAAAATCTTTTTTGCTGTAAGGATTATTTTCCGCCCCCTTCGAAAACATCTAGTCCCCAAACTGACCACCCCTTAGTTTTTTTTCTTGCAAACAATTCGATACGCTCATGATTAGGAAACATTTTCTCTATTGATTGAATCACTTCTGCTGGTTTCTCACTATGTTCTTTTCTGGGACTTCTTATAAGTTGTTGCACATTTCTTGCCCCGCGTGGTGTCGGTATTTTCCCTCGTTTAAATACTAAACATAATTCACAATTTGAAAGAGTATAAATTCCAGGATTATGCTTCATTTTATCCCAAACAAACGCAACTGTTCTATATTCAAACCCCCACGCTTTGCCCAATTCTATTGCTTGGGCTAAATGAGGATTTGTCGCCCACATAAACAAAAGACAGTCGTCATCAGCGATTTCACTAACTGGAAGTTTCATCAACTCGCTTGTTTTTAATGTCGGGTACTTAAAAACTGCCGAACTGATAAATATCTTTTTTGATAAATCAATATTTTCTGAATCTTTACTACTATTATCAAATTGCAGTTTGCCATTATAGTCCCAAGGTGGGTCAGCATAAATTACACTAAATTTTTTGTTCGGCAGTTTTGGATAAAGATCAGACAAAGCATTTTGCTTTGCCCGTTTCTTTGCCTCTTCTTTATAAACCGAATAACCAGTTTTTTTATTTGGCAAAGTTATGTTAGTTTTGGAATCGGTTAATTTCATATTGATAACTATAGTATACACATGTTAAAATATAATTACAAGTGTGGAAAAGAAAAGGAGCTAGTGTTCGCTAGCCCCTCGTCCCGCCTTGATTCTGTTTTTGACAGTTTCGTTGCATTACTTTCCTTGCTTGTTGTACTTTGG
>CAYHYP010000103.1:0-1832 GCA_964360925.1 uncultured Gammaproteobacteria bacterium
GTCGGGTTCCCAGGACAAACCGATGTTCCTCTTGCCTGGGTCTTGGGAAAAATATTTCATAAAAAAGTCGTTTTTGATGCTTTTATTTCGTTATATAACAGCATGGTATTTGACCGGAAATATTTTAAAAAAAATAGCATAAAGGCAAGATTTTGGTGGTTTATTGATTGGTTGTCGTGTTCACTGGCAGACCGCGTTATTCTTGATACCAATGAACACATCAAATATTTTGTCAGAACGTTTAGGATTAAAAAAGATAAATTTACAAGGGCATTTGTCGGCACCGACACAGACGTTTTTTTTCCACGTAAGAAAAAACCTCACAAAGATTTTGTGGTTGGGTTTCACGGTAGCTTTTTACCTTTACAAGGAGTTGATACTATCATTGAGTCGGCAAGAATCTTAAATAAGAAGAAGGATATTGTGTTCAAATTGCTCGGTGATGGAATAGAAAAGAATAAGTGTCAAGGATTGGTCAAAAAATACAAACTAACAAATGTAGAATTTTTAGCGCCAGTACCGTATACGGAACTTCCGGAATTTATTTCCTTGTCAAGCATATATCTCGGCGGTCCGTTTGGAAAAAATGAAAAATCTGCCTTAGTAATTCCAAATAAGGTTTACGAGGCAATGGCCATGCAAAAACCGGTGATAGTTGGGGATACATCGGCTACACGGGAATTATTTAGTGACAATATCCATTGTTTGTTTGTAAAACAGAATAGTTCCAGACAGTTAACTCAGGCAATATTAAGATTTAAAAAAGATAGTTTACTCAGAGAAAAAATTGCTGACGGAGGTTATAATCTGCTAGTTAACAGATTAACTCCACGACGGGTGGTGACTGATTTGATTTATGAACTTTGGTATATCAGGCGATCGCCTAAATAAATTACTGCCCCTAATCGCGGAAATCAGAAACCAACGTGTTTTAGATGTTGGTTGTGCTTCAGGTTATTTGGGAAAAATTCTCAGGGATAATGGAAACTATGTTGTGGGAATAGATACAAATACAAAAGATATTATTAAGGCTAAGAAGGTTTTAGATGAAGCTTATGTGGTGAATTTAGAAACCGACAATCTGAACCGGTTTCAGGGAAAATTTGATTTCATATTGTTTTCCGAAGTAATAGAACATTTATTAAATCCGGAAGCGGTTATTAAAAAAATATGCAAATGTTTAAAGCCCAACGGTCAAATTTTGATAACAACCCCCAACATCCTTCATATTTATCTTCGTTACCGATTTCTGCTGGGAAAATTTATTTATAAAGACGAAACCGTGATTAATAAATTCCATATTCATTTTTTTACCCATACAACTTTAAAGAATTTAATAAAATCAATCGGTCTCACTATTTTAAAAGATAATTCTTTGGTTTTTCCAAGAACACTTTCCGGTATATGGAAATTTTGGCCAAATATGTTTGTTCACACAAATATTTTTTTATGCAAAAAAAAGTAGTTATTGCCCTCCCCAATAATTCCTCATATTTCCCCGGACTAAAACGGGCTTTTAATTATTTAGGTTGGGAAAGCTATTTTTTTGACTTCAGAAAATTTTCTCTTAAAGAAAAATATTTGTTGATAGTTACCAAAAATCAGAAACAAGCTATTTCCGGCTTAAATTTGCGTCTTCAAAGTTATCTTAAGGAAAAGAATCCTGAATTATTTTTTGTGATGAAAGGTGAAACGATTCAGCAGGGAACTTTGAAGTTTGCAAAAAAAATGGGGGTTACAACAGTAAATTGGTTTCCGGATTATGTGAATGCTTTTGAATTGGCTTTAAGATTAAGTAGTTATTATGATTATTTTTATCATTTTGATCCGTT
>CAYHYP010000104.1:0-1730 GCA_964360925.1 uncultured Gammaproteobacteria bacterium
ATAGCATCATCCAAAAAGATCCTATCGGTCGTTTCACTCCCTCCAGGATGACGAAGGAAGTGGATGGTTACTATATTAAAAGATTAGATTATTTTGGGGGAAGATTGTTAAAATTTGGGGAGACGGGGGATATTAAATTATTAAGGCTTGGAAAAAAAGGTGCAGGTTGCTGGCAACGAAAAGTTCATGAGTTTTGGGATATAAAAAATACGGCTATCTTAATAAATCCCTTATATCATTATCCTCATCAAACAATCAAACAGTTTATAGACTCCATAAATATATACACAAACTTAGATGCACAGGAACTTAATAAAGAAAACAAAAACTTTAGCGTTTTCCGGCTTTTATTTAATCCCGTAGGGAAATTTATACAAAATTATTTTATTAAATTAGGTTTTTTGGACGGTGTCCCGGGATTAGTAATGGCTTTTATGATGAGTTTACATTCTCTGATAGTACGAGTTAAACAATATGAATCCCGTTAGATTATTTTTAGTTTTGCTTTTAATCGTTTTTCCCGCCGGTCAATTGGGAAGAATTAATATTTGGGGAAGTGAATTGGTATTTCATCTAAATGATTTAATAGTAAGTGCCTTTGTTATTTTTTGGGCAATCACTCAAAGAAAAGTTCCTTTAATTAAACCAATAATTTTATTAGGAGGAGCAATGTTTTTATCGCTTCTTGTAAACCTGCCCCGTCTTTCTTTTTCTCAAATTTTCGTTTCGGCATTATATCCTCTGCGGTTTCTTGCCTTTGCTTCTTTGTATTTTATAGTTAAAAATTTACCGGAGACGGATAAGAAATTTATAAGTACAGGTTTAATTATAGTTACCTTGGTAATTGCGGTTATTGGACTTGGACAATATATTTTAATGCCCGATGTCAGTTTTCTTAAAGCAGCATCTTGGGATGACCACTTCTATCGTCTAGTTTTTCCATTCTTTGATCCTGGCTTTACTGGAGCAATTTTAGTATTAGGACTACTCTTAATTTACAATTTACAATTTAAAATTTACAATTTCACGAAATATTTTATTTTGGGAATAATATTTTTGGCGTTGATGTTGACGTATTCGCGGGCGTCATATTTAATGTATCTGGTAAGTTTTGCCGTAGTTAGCTGGTATAAAAAAACTTTAAATGTATTTTTGATAGCTTTAATTATCTTTTTAATTGCTTTGCCGCTTTTACCAAAATCTACCGGAGAAGGAACTAAACTTGAGCGGGAAAACAGTATTTTAGCCAGAGTTAATAATTGGAAAGAGTCTGTTGCCATATGGCAAACAAAACCGTTGTTGGGTGTTGGCTATAACGCCTACCGTTATTCCCGGGGTGAAATAAATACAGACAGTCATTCCGGAGCCGGGGCGGATTCATCCTTACTTTTGGTATTGGCAACTTCCGGCATTGTTGGCCTTTTGGCGTATTTATATTTATTTAAAACCTTTATTTTGCTAAATCAAAAAAGTGCTATAGTCATTGCTTCCTTGGTGGGAATTTTTATACATAGTTGGTTTAACAATACTCTTTTTTATCCTTGGGTGATGGAGTGGCTTTGGATTCTTATTGCTTTATACTAACTTCTTTTGTAGATTTTAGCCCCGCAGCGCAGCGAGGAGCGCAAAGCATTATTATTTTTGTATGTTTATTTCCTTGGTTGCTTTATTGCCTGCTTGATCCGTAGAAACGATTATAAATTTATTATCGCCGTTTGACAAAGTGGGGG
>CAYHYP010000105.1:0-1724 GCA_964360925.1 uncultured Gammaproteobacteria bacterium
ATATTTCCATCAATGATCTGGCAAAGAAAATAATAGGAAAAAATAAAATTAAAATTAAACACAACCCCGCCCTTGTGGAACAAAAAGATACCTTGGCGAATATTTCCAAAGCCAAAAAACTTTTAAACTGGAGGCCTAAAATCTCTCTGGACGAAGGCTTGCGTTTAACAAGTTCCATCCATGATTAACATTGATTTTATTAAATCTGTAGCTATCAAAGCCAGAACATTACCAATTTTCACTCCCACAGAGCTCAAGTCGGAGTCATTTATAAAGATTAAGTGAAGATTTAAGGCTTTACAAAACACAGGGTCATCATTTTACCAACACGTTACTTTAATTTAGCCTCTCTTTTTTGCAACAAAATCCGTGTAGCCGCGACTTTAAAAGGATCATAAACTAGTACAACCGTCTTATCGTTAGTAGTAATATCCTCACCTTCGCTGACACCTGCATAATTTTGAGATGGTTCACCTATCTTGATAAAACGACCTTTCAAATTCACATTGTGAGTCTCTCCCATTACAGGAGCAATACAGCTACGCTCACTGGCAGTAAAGTCTAATGCTATTCTTTTCAGGGGGTTATCTCTTTTAACCTCGACCATTGGGGCTGGCAAACCCTTAAGACCAGCTTTTCTCAGTTCATCATAGCTTAACTTACACAAATCAACACCATTTTCCTCTAGGAATTTTCTTACACGATTTTGTATTGACCTGTTCTCCATATTTTCCTGAATCTTTTCTAAAATTTGCATAGCTATGGGATATTAGCACCCTTATCATAAAAAATCAACCCCTAAAACATGCAAAGGAAAATCTTTAAACCTAATCATTACAAGTTTCGCATTATTGTCATCTTGAATTTATTCAAAGAAAAGCTTTGCTTATTTCAGGATCTCCCAACTTATTTGCGGCCCACACTCGCATTCGCGAGAGATGCTGAAACAAGTTCAGCATGACACCTGCAATTTTATCGCGAAATAAGTACATCCTCATATTTTCCCAAAATTGTCTCCCATGAATATTTCTGGGCTTGAGAAGAAATAATTTCCTTGTTTTTTGAATCAATGGCTTTTTGCAGGGCGGCGGCGTAGGCTTGTGTATCCGTGGGATCCACAAAAACACCGGCATCACCTAAAATCCATCTTGGCCGGGGAGCATCGGTCGCCACCGTTATTTTACCCACCGCCAATGCCTCCAGAAATGTCATCGGGGAGTTTTCTTGGGAACTTGAGGGTAAAGTTACCACGTCACAGGATTTATAATACGAAGGCATTTCATCATAAGATACTGCCAAATTTAAGAATCTTTTACCTAAAAGTTTCTCTCCCAAACTTTTAAGTTCGGGCAAAAGCGGCCCAGTCCCTAGGTATAACAAACTCCCCTCTTTCATTTTTGCGACCGCCCTAATAGCCGTGTCTACCCTCTTATACTCAACTGCTGCCGCGGGGCAAAGTATTATTGGATTTTTTAAATTTACTTTAGCTTGTTTTGCCGACAAAAAATGGGAAATATCTATTCCGTACGGGATCGTCACTACTTTGGTCCACGGGCTAACTTTCCTGGCCCATTTGGCCGTTGGTTCGGTTGTGGCTACAAAAACATTTGGTTTTAACCACAAATTCCATCTTTCGTCCCACCCGGGACCGGAATGACCCGTAATCAAAGTTTTACTTCTAAATATAAATTTGCAAAGGAGAACCTGCCAAAAACCGTTCATGG
>CAYHYP010000106.1:0-1633 GCA_964360925.1 uncultured Gammaproteobacteria bacterium
GCTACCCGCCTGCGAACGTTCTTCTTTGGGATAAGGCGTCTCCCTCCGCCGGTTGATTGGTCGGTAGATGATGTTTGGCAATAAATGTTCAAATTTTTTGGCTTGCTACTCCGCCATTTTTAATAATTCTTCCAAAACAATCGGCAATTCTTTTATCCCAGTCTCTTGGCTAAAATGACCTCTGTTGTGTTCAACTATCGTTTTTGCCCCCAATTTTTCTTTAAAAAGACCTACATTATCCAAAGATACAAATTCATCATTGTCAGAGAAAACAGCAACAATATTTTTTGTATGATTTTTAACATTCTCAAAATCAATCGGCGTTTCAAGCCAAGGCTTTGCTATTGCTATTTCGTTTTCTCCATACATACTCTCCAGTTTATGAATCCACCCCGCAACCAACACCATTCCTCCTATTTTTTCGTCGTCTTGCAAGGTGTCTAAATATCGAAGGGTGGTTTGACAGCCAATACTATGACCGACAAGATAAGTTTCCTCATCGGGTTTACCAACTAAATTTGCAAGAAATGGCACCCAAGTTTCTATCTTCGGTTCATTTGTATTCGGCATTGCAGGAACCTTAACTTCAAAACCTTTGGCCTCCATCTCTTTTTTCAGCCACGGAAACCAGCCCTCTTCAGGAAATCCTTCCCAACCATGAATAATAAATACTCTTTTCATAAAAAATTAACCTCCTATGAACTTTAAAATAATATCAGCAAGCTTATCTTCTTTTCCTTCAAAATCATGACTGCAGTCTTTAATTTGAAAAGTCTGTGTGTTTTTATTTTCTTGTTTCATCAAATCCAGAGCCTCTTGTATCGGAATGGCAGTATATTCACTTTTATCTCCAATAACAACTAGTATGGGGATTTTAATTTTAGAGTACTCATTTAACTTTCTTTGAGCGAATGGCAGTGCGTCTAAGAGTTTTGATGTTGATCCAAGAAAATTAGTAAACGACTCTGCGCTTTTCGGCATTATGCCATCATGAGAACCATAAGCATTTCTCGATAAAAATTCAGCCCCATTTCCGTCTCGCACCAAATCTTCGGATGTTTTTAATAACGATTCTACTTCATGAGCTCTTGGATTAGGCCTACCATCTAACATGCGATGAGAGCCGAATGAATCAGCTGGACCCAAAAGAACAATGGAATTTATTTTATCCGCATATTTCCCGTTATTCATATAATAAACTATTTTTTCTGTCCCTAAGCTGTGTCCTGATAAAATTATATGGTCATGTCCCTGTTTTGTCGCGAACTCTATCCACGAATCTATATCAACTAAACAGTCTTCAAACCTTTCTACCGCAGCACCGGTCTTCTGATACGCATCGTATACTCCAGCTCCCCTATTATTTGTCGATAAAATAGAGATTCCCTTTTCTAAAAACTTGCCAGATAATACTTCAACAAAATATTCCTCGTAAAAATTACTCGCTGTTCCGTGAATATTGATAAACACGGCCTTCTTTTCCAATGGAGTTAAATACAAACCATGGAGCCATATATTGTCTTTTGTCTTAAGTTGTATGATTGGATAGTTTTTCATGTTTTATTTTAAGCGAAGCGCTATTTTTTAATCCCGACCCAAATTTTTCTTCCGACTACTAAGTCAAATTCTTTTT
>CAYHYP010000107.1:0-1589 GCA_964360925.1 uncultured Gammaproteobacteria bacterium
GTAATTAAAAATCTTAAGGGGGGCGTGCCCGCCGTAGCTTTAGCGAAGGCTGGGTTTATAAATTTTAAGTTGGGGAATGAGTTTTTTCTGGAAAAAGTAAAAGAGATAAATGAACAGGGGGAGAAATATGGATGCCGGCCAAAAAACGGCAAAAAAATTGTCATTGAAATAGTCAGCCCCAACATCAATAAACCTTTACATATTGGCCATTTGCGAAACGGGGCCTTGGGAATGAGCATTGCCAATGCCTACGAAACCGCCGGTTGGGAAGTAGTCCGCGACGAAATTAACAACGACCGCGGCTTACACATTATGAAAGCGGCCTATGGGTATCTTCTTTTTGGCCAAATAAAGCCGGTTGAAAACAAAGAGTGGAAAGAATTATTAAATTTATGGATGAAAAATAAAGATAATTGGAAAACACCCCAAACAACAAAAGAAAAACCGGACTATTTTGTGGGGGGATTTTATGTTTTGGGAGAGAAATTTTTGACGGAAAATGAGGAATTTGTGAATAAACAACTTTCGGAAATGTTGCAATCCTGGGAAGCGGAAGAAAAGGATGTTTGGAAGCTCTGGAAAACCATGGCCGACTGGGTTCACGAAGGGATAGACAAAACCTATTTGCGCATTGGGGTGCGCCATGACAAAAAATGGTATGAACATTTACTTTACAAAGAGGGCAAAGACGTTATTCTGGACGCTTTAAAAAAAGGGATTTTGGAAAAATTGCCCGACGGCGCCGTTCAGGCCAATTTGGAAAAATACGGCTTGGCGAATAAAATTTTGATCCGGCGCGACGGGACGGCCATTTATATGACTTTTGATATTGCCCTCACCCGTCACAAAGTGGCGGAATTTAAAGCGGACAATTACGTTTGGGTGGTAGGTAACGACCAGATTGATCATTTCAAAAGACTTTTTGTCATTTTTGAAATGTTAGGGCTAGGTCGAAAAGAAGATTTTTACCATTTGGCTTACGGAATGGTGCGGATTCCCGGGGGAAAAATGAGCTCCCGTTTGGGGAATGTGGTTTTGGCGGATGATTTGATAGATAAAATTGTGGGATTGGCGAAAAAATTTAACAAAAAAACTGCACCGGCAGTGGGAGTTGGGGCCATAAAATATGCCATGTTAAAGGTCAATCCCATGATGGATGTGATTTTTGATATGGATAAAAGCGTGTCTTTGGAAGGTGACAGCGGGCCGTATATCCAGTATACATTTGCGAGAGCGCGAAGCGTCTTGCGAAAATTCCAAACCCAAAACTCAAAACTCAAGTGTCATGCTGAACTTGTTTCAGCATCTCTCGCGAATGCGAGTTCTGACATTCGTCAGAGATCCCGAAACGAGTTCGGGATGACACAAGAGGAATTAGCAATTCTTCGTTGGTTATATAGATTTCCAGAAATTGTGGAGTTGACGGCAAAAACCTTTAGCCCCAATCTTCTTTGTTCCTATCTTTTTGATTTGGCAAAAAGATTCAACGCATTTTATACGGAATGCCCAATTTTACCCCCCTCGTCATCCTCCTCCCGTCATCCTGGAACGAGCGAAGCGAGTGATGAGCAAGCTCGCGGCTTTGCCGC
>CAYHYP010000108.1:0-1533 GCA_964360925.1 uncultured Gammaproteobacteria bacterium
ATTATGTTTGGTCTTTACACTGTTAAGGAAATTCCTTTTAAAAATGTTATTGCTCACGGAATGCTTAGGGATGAAACAGGTCAAAAAATGAGCAAAAGTAAAGGAAATGGAATTGACCCATTGGAAATGATTGAAAAATATGGAGCAGACGCTACTCGTTTTGGGTTGATTGCTACCCGGGAAATTACCACCGATTGGATGATAAATAAAAATCAACTGGAGGAAAGAATCCGGGGATATAGAAATTTTTCTAATAAGATCTGGAACATGGGGAGGTTTATTGTTACAACAGAAAAGAGAGATTCTGGACCCGGCCAGAATGACACACAATTAAGAAAGCTTACAGATGAATTAATAAAATCCACTACAAAAAATTTGGAGAATTTTAAATTGGGAATGGCGGCAGAAAATCTTTATCAATTTGCCTGGCATGAATTTGCGGATAAATATATTGAAAATTTTAAAAAAGGTCTTATATCTTACAATGTTCTTTTAGAAACTTTTAAAATTTTATTAAAACTTCTTCATCCTTTTATGCCATTTGTAACCGAAGAACTTTGGGAAAAAATATTTAAAAAAGAAAAGCCTTTGATTATCTCTTCCTGGCCTGCTATATGAAATTTTCAGCCTTCTTCCGAAAGTGGATACCTATAATACGCGAAATGCCACTTTTTTTTCGACCACATTTTAGCTGGTTCACGCCGCTAAAATTGATAGCCTTTAGTATTTTATTTTTTATTTTAATTTATAATTTTATTTCTCAAAAACCGCCGCAAATTTTAGGAATCAGTAATGATCAAAAAATATATGATGAAATACTTTTTTGGCAAGACATTGCCAAAAAATTTCCCAACTACCGTGATGCCTATTTAAAACTTTCTGTTTTATCCTGGAAAGTTCATCTTGACGACCGGGCCAATTTTTATTTAGATGAAGCAAAAAAAATTGACCCAAATAATGAAGTAGTAAAGCAGGTAGAAAATCTTCTGCAGTAAAAATGCTGGATCTAAAAAAATTATCAAACATAAATGGATATCTTCGTGATGATGAAGCGCGTCTTCTTTATTCTTTAGCCAAAAAAGTTTTAGAAAAAAATTGCATTGTAGAAATTGGTTCATGGGAAGGAAAATCTACAGTTTGTTTAGGACTGGGGTCTCTTTATAATTCCAAAAATATTATTTACGCCATTGATCCTCACACCGGTTCCACAGAGCATCAAAAAAAATTTGGCAAAATTGACACTCTTAAAAATTTTAAGAAAAATATTCTAAACGCCGGAGTTTCTAAAATTATAAAACCTTTGGTAATGAAATCCCACAAAGCAATAAAATTTGTTAAAACCCCCGTGGGGTTTTTATTTATTGACGGGGCTCATGATTATAAATCCGTTAATGAGGATTTTCTGGACTGGTCTCCTAAAGTGGTTGACGGAGGGATTATTGCTTTTCATGACACTATTGATTGGCCGGGACCAAAAAAAGTGGTGGAAAAATATTTGTTTAAATCAAAAAATTTTAAAAATATCAGAGTTGT